>JARFRI010000272.1 GCA_029287335.1 Phycisphaera sp.
GGGCTACAGCTTCATCAACGACCTGCAGGTCGATGTCCTGCTCAACGCCACGCAGGCCAATGAACGGGCCATCTCACTGACCGCACCGCGGGTGACCTTCTTTAACGGCCAACGCGCTTACGCCATGGTCGCCACACAGACCGCGTTCGTCTCTGACCTCGAACCTATCCCCGACTCCGTCGGCTTTGACCCCACCATCTCGGTCATCACCACCGGCGTCGTCCTCGACGTCGAGGGCACCATCTCCTCGGACCGCCGCTACGTCACCATGACCCTGCGGCCCTCCCTGGCCAACCTCGTCTCGCTGACCACTTTCGGCGTCGGTGGCGGAGGTACCCTGCCCGGTCCTGACGGAATCCTAGGTACGGCTGACGACGTCACCGCTGGCGGAGGCAACGTCCAAGTCCCCGAGATCCAGATCACTCAGGTCCGCAACACCGTCTCCATCCCAGACCGCGGCACCCTGGTCGTCGGTGGTCAACGGCTTGTCGGCGAGATCGAAACCGAGGTCGGCGTCCCCGTCCTCTCCAAGATCCCGGTCCTCAACCGCTTGTTCACCCAGACCTCCAGCGCTCAAGACGAACGCACCCTGCTGATCCTCGTCCGCCCAACGATCATCATCCAGTCCGAACAGGAAGACGTCCTCTTCCCCGGCCTGAACGACGACCCCGAAGGCTACAACGTCGGCAACTACAACCCGCTGCCGTGATCAGCTCAAGACCATTCAAACTAAAAACGCCCGGTTCGCACCGGGCGTTTTTTTATGGATATAGCCAATCCCTGTTCGCAGCGGCTTGGTCACGTGGTCAAAACGGGATGTAGCTCAATCCCCAAGCACATAACCAAAGATCAGCGGTGCGACGATTGATGCGTCGGATTGGATCATGAACTTGGGCGTATCGATCTGGAGCTTGCCCCAGGTGATTTTCTCGTTGGGTACCGCACCGCTGTACCCGCCGTAGCTGGTCGGGGCGTCGCAGACCTGGGCGAAGTAGCCCCAGAACGGGGTCTGCTCCCACTCGAGGTCCTGGATCATCATGGGCACAGCACAGATGGGGAAGTCGCCAGCGATGCCGCCACCGATCTGGAAGAAGCCGATACTCGGTTTGTCCGTGCCCTGGTTGCAGGCTGTGCGGTACCAGTTGGCGAGCATGACCATCGCCTCGGTGCCGAGCTTGACGACGTCGCCGTGGTTCTCGATCCCGCGTTTCATCGCCCAGCCGGTAAACATGTTGCCCTGGGTCGAGTCTTCCCAGCCCGGGGTGACAATGGGAATATTCTTTTCCATGGCCGCGAGCATCCACGAGTCCTCGGCGGGCATCTGGTAGTGCTGGGCCAGGTCGTCCTGCCGCAGCACATCCCAGTAGTACTCGTAGGGGAATTGGCGGGTCTTGTTCTTGACCGCGGCGTCGTAGAGGTCGTAGAGGCGCTGCTCGACATGACGCATGACGTCTTCGGGGATACAGGTATCGGTGACGCGGTTAAAACCTTTGTCATAGAGCTTCTGCTCTTCCTCGGGCGATAGGCCTCGCCAGTCCGGGCACCACTCGTACTCGTTGCCCGCCAGCAGGAGGAAGATGTCTTCTTCCAGGTTGGCACCGGTACAGGAGATGGCGTGGACCTTGTCTTCACGGATCATGCGTGCCAGGACTCGGCCGATCCCCGCGGTGGACATTGCACCCGAGAGCGTGACCATCATCTTGCCGCCGGCGTCGAGGTGCTCAACATAGCCCTTCGCCGCGGCGAGCGTCTCGCGGGCGTTGAAGTTCGTGTAGTGCCGTTGCATGAAGCTGCGGAGCTGGCCGGTGTCGGTTTGGAACGGCTTAGTGGTATCTGCTTGGGTCATGGCGTTTCTCTTGTTCGTTTTTCAACGCCAAGACGCCAAAGCGCCAAGACGCCAAGAATACGTGAGCAAAACATAGATGCCGCGCTCGTCACTTCTTGATTGAATCGATTGATGGTGTCGTGTTGCCTTAAGTTGGCGTCTTGGCAACTTGGCGTCTTGGCGTTAAAACCGAGCCCGTCACAAACTCAAATCCCCAGCACATCCGTCATGTCGTATCGGCCGGGTGCTTTGCCGGCCAGCCACTTCGCGGCGCGCAGGGCACCGAGTGCGTAGCTGTCTCGGCTGGTGGAGACGTGCTTGATCTCCAGTCGTTCGCCGATGCCCGCGAAGAAGGCGGTGTGTTGGCCGGGGTCGTCGCCGATGCGAAGGGTCTGGACGGTGATGTCTGATGTTTTGCGGGGCGCGTCGCCGTGGCGGGCAAAGACGAGGGCTTGCTCGGGGTCTCGGCCGGTGGCTTGGCAGAGCTTGTGGGCCAGGGTCAGCGCGGTGCCGGAGGGGGCATCTTGTTTGTAACGGTGGTGGGCTTCGAGGACTTCGATGTCGTAGCCTTCGAGCAGTTGGGCGGCCTCGGCGGCGAGCTTCCACATCACGTTGACGACGAGGGAGAAGTTGGTGGCCTGCAGGACAGGGATGGTGGCGGCGGCCTGGTTTAAGGCGTTGTCATCTTCCGGGGTCAGGCCGGTGGTGCCGACGACAATCGGCAGCTTGCGGTTGATACAGTCGGTTAATGCGCGGCGGAAGCCTTCGGGCAGGGAGAAGTCGATCAGCGCATCGCACTGGATATCGCCAAGGTTGTCGGTAAGCGCAAAGCCGAGCGTGCCACAGCCGGCGAGGGTGCCCGCATCGGTGCCGAGATCGGCGTTGCCGGCGTGCTCAATCGCAGCGACGGGGTTGAGCGTGCTGTCTTGTTCGGCGAGCGCGACGAGCCGACGGCCCATCCGCCCCGCCGCACCGTGGATCGCGAGTTTTGTCATGGCGAGATTCCTGTGTTTTTTCGGATCGGCGACGATACTCTGGCATGCGAATGAAGGCAAACCGCATATAATGAATTGACACGCCTGGCCCGGTGCTGCGTGGGGTCACGCCCTCCAGCAGGCGTAAGAGATAGTCTGTTACGAGAGTTGAGGTGTGTTTTGGCGTTATTTGGCTTAGGCAAAAAAAGCGACAGTGCGAAGAGTGCGTCGGCAGGACCCGGCGACGACGGCGAGGGCTTCAAACGGTCCCTCCGCAAAGCGAACACGTTTTTTGACTACGGCGACACCGCTGCGGACTCAAAAAACTTCGACTATGCCGTGGAATGCTACATCGGCGGACTGCGGCACAACCCCGACATGCTCGAACGCCACGAGAAGCTGCACGACATCGCCAAGCGCCGCAACGTCAACGGCGGCAAGCCCATGAAGGCCAAGGCGATCGGCCCCAGTGCCGTGGACAAGATGCTGCGGGCCGAGAAGAACTGGGCCTGCGACTGGAACAACGTCCAGCACATGGCGGACATGATCGACGCGGCGGTCGAAGCAGACCTGCGCGAAGGCGAGGAAGCGACCCTCGGCGACATCGCCAAATGGGTCGCGGCACTGGCCTTGCAGTACAACGCGAACCCGAACACCAAGCCAAACCGTCGGGTGTACCTGCGCATTGTCGATGCGATGGAGAAGGTCAACGGCTTTGAGCTTGCTCTGCAAGCGGCTCAGCGGGCGCTGATGCTCCGTGAGGACGACACGCTGCGTGCCCGGATCAAGGACCTCACCGCGCAGCGCTACACCCACGAGTCTGCCTCCAACAGCGCAGAAGGCGGGTCGCGTAAGAACCTCAAGAACGCGGGCGAACAAGAAGCGATCCAAGCGGGCCTGGACACCTCGGGCACGAAGACGGATCAGCTCATTGCGGCGATGCGCGAGCAGTACGAGGAAGCGCCCGAAGACATTGATCGGCTGCAGAAGCTGGTCGATGCGTTGACCCGTGCTGAGACGATCGAACACGAGCAAGAGGCGGTCGAACTGTTGCTGCAGGCACACGAGCAGACCGGTCAGTACCGCTACAAGGTCAAGGCGGGCGACGTGAAGCTCAAGGGGATCAACCGCGCGCTGCGTTCGCTCAACGAGAAGGCCAAGGCCGGCGACGAGAAGGCTGCGGCCATGCTGCAGGAAGGCCTGAAGAAGCGTCTGGCTTTTGAGCTGAAGGAATATACCGAGCGTGCTCAGAACTACCCGACGGACCTGAAGCTCAAGTTCGAGTTGGCCAAGCGCCAGTTCCAGGCCGGGCAGTTTGACGACGCGATCGGCAACTTCCAGGAAGCGACGCGCGAGCCAAAAAGCCGGTCGGCGGCGCACCTGTTCCTTGGCCGATGCTTCGTGAAGAAGCAGTGGATGGACGAGGCGATGAGCACGGTCGAAAAAGGCTTGGAGAAGCATGCCGAGCCCGACGACGCGATCGGCAAGGAGATGCGCTACGACCTGATGATGATCAAGATGGAAATTGCCAAGGAAAAACGCGACGCAGAGCTTGCCAAGCAGTCACAAGACCTGGCCTCGGAGCTGCTCCAGACCGACATCAACTACAAAGACATCCGCAAGAAGATGGATGAGGTCAAGTCGCTGGTTGGTGAACTCAAGTGATCAAAGCCCTAGCCATCATCCCCGCGCGGATGAGTTCGACGCGATTGCCCGGCAAGCCGCTATTGGCGGAGACCGGCAAGCCGTTGATCCAACATGTCGTCGAAAACGCGAGCAAAGCGAACCGCTTGGATCGCATCGTTGTCGCAACCGATGATCAAGTCATCATCGACGCGGTACACCGCTTCGGCGGCGAAGCGGTGCTGACCGGGGCGCACCCCAACGGCACCTCACGCTTGGCTGAAGCCCTTACGCTGATCGACGCGGATCACGAACTGATCATCAATGTGCAAGGCGACGAGCCGGAGATTAACCCGGCCGTCATCGATGCGCTGGTTGATGGCATTACAGCAGACGCCGATGCACCGATGGCGACGTTGTGCTCGCGTTTTGCAGATGATGAAGATCCGAAGAATCCGAACATCGTGAAGCTGGTGCGCGATGTACGTGGCCGGGCGATGTACTTTTCGCGGTCGCTGATCCCGTTTGATCGGGATGCGGGTGGGGTGAGTGGTGTGAGTGCTAAGCCGCAAGCGGCCGGGGTGTACTGGAAGCACCCGGGGTTGTACGCGTATCGCCGAGATTTCTTGTTGAACGTCTACCCGTCGCTGTCGCCGACGCCGTTGGAGGAGCTCGAAAAACTCGAGCAACTCCGCGTGCTCGAGCACGGCCACGCCATCGCGGTCATCGAGGCCGACGCCCCCGAACCCGGCATCGACACGCCCGAGCAGTACGCCGCGTTTGTAGATCGTTTCAAACTGGCTCAATAGGCCTCATCCACGATGTTTTTCTACCTTGTCCCTGACCGGCTGGCGCGGTACAGTTGGTTATGCCCCATTCAGTTTCTGACCATGATGCTTCCCAGACCCAAGACCTGCTTGAGCAGGCCGGGCATCAGACCCAAGACTCCGAGTTTTTTAACCCCATCCCGCCCGGCTATGTCCGTGGTCGGCATAAGTACGTCGTCGTGTTCGGCACCGTCATGTCAGGCCTGGGCAAAGGGATCTTCTCCTCCTCGCTTGCCAAGCTGCTCAAAGACAAGGGCCTGCGCGTCGCGCCGATCAAGATGGAGGGTTACCTCAACATCGACTCGGGCACGCTCAACCCCTACCGCCACGGCGAAGTCTTCGTCCTCGACGACGGCCTCGAAACCGACATGGACCTGGGCACCTACGAGCGCATCCTCGACCAGAACCTGACCCGCGACAACTACCTGACCTCCGGCCAGATCTACCGCACCGTCCTCGACAAAGAACGCTCCGGCGGATACCTGGGCCGAGATGTCCAGATGATCCCGCACGTCACCGGCGAGGTGAAGTACAAGCTCCGCGAATTGGCGGTCAAGCAAAAAGCAGACGTCGTCTTCGTCGAAGTCGGCGGGACCGTGGGCGACTACGAGAACGCGTTCTACATCGAAGCACTCCGCCAACTCGCCTTCGAAGAAGGCCCGGGCAGCGTGTGCTACGTCGCGCTGACGTACATCATTGAGCCGCCTGCGCTGGGTGAACAGAAATCCAAGGCCGCCCAACTCGGCCTGAACAAGCTCATGGAAGCGGGCATCCAGCCGCACATGATCGCCTGCCGATGCCAGAACCCCGTCGAACAGGGTGCCAAGGAAAAGGTCGCGATGTTTAGTAACGTCCCGGTCGAGCGGGTGTTTTCGATGCACGATCGGCCGTCGATTTACATGATCCCGACAGAGATGCGTGAGGCGGGCGTGGATCGGCACATCCTCTCGTTGTTGAACCTGCACGAGCGTGTCAATGTCACGCAAGAAGACCGCGCCCGCGAGAAGTGGCTGACCTTTGTCAACAAAGTCACCTCACCCCGCAAGTACAAGGCCCGCATCGGCGTGACCGGCAAGTACGCTTCGCTGCGTGACGCCTACGCCTCGATCGACAAGTCCATCGAGCACTGTGCCGCGATGATGAACGCCGAGATCGAACTGGTCTGGATCGACGTGACCAAAGAAAACGGCCCGCCGATCGCCAAGCAACTCGCCGACGTCGACGGCGTCATCGTGCCCGGCGGGTTCGGCCACCGCGGCACCGAGGCCAAGGTCGAGTGCGTCCGATACTGCCGAGAGAACAAGGTGCCTTACTTGGGTATCTGCCTGGGCTTCCAGATGGCGGTCGTCGAGTTTGCCCGCAATGTCTGTGGCCTGGGCGACGCGATGTCCAGCGAGTTTGCACCCGAGAGCGCCAACCGCGTCATCGACATCCTGCCCGAACAGAAGAAGATCGAAGGCCTGGGCGGGAACATGCGACTGGGCGGCAAGGACGTGCTGATCAAGCCGACCACTCTGGCCGCGAACCTGTACTACAACACCCGCGCGGGCGAGCACAACCGCCACGAGCCGTTCACCATCCGCGAGCGGTTCCGACACCGCTTCGAGGTCGACCCGGCCTACATCGAGACACTCGAGAGCCACGGCATGATCTTCTCCGGCCGACACCCTCAGCAGCCCATCATGCAGGTGCTCGAGTTGCCCCAGCCCGGCTCGGTCAACGCCGAGTCCAACGCCTACTTCCGCGAGCACGGCGGGCACCCCTACTTCATCGGGGCACAGTTCCACCCCGAACTGCTGAGCCGACCCGTCGATCCCTCGCCGATGTTTATGGGACTGGTCGCCGCGGCGGTGCATCAAGCCAACCCGGACATCGATCCCAAAGCCATCGCCCCGCGCTGGCTGCCTGACCCGGAAAAAGATAAGCCGGTGTCGGTTTAAGGCATTTCATTTTCGCGCGTTGACTCATTTTTTCGCCACGCATTACACCGTGGTCATACGGATCATGTTTTGAGTTTGCGCGATTGATGGTGCCGTGGTGAATGCGCGGCGCAGGCCGCGCAAATCCAAACAGATTGACCGTC
>JARFRI010000298.1 GCA_029287335.1 Phycisphaera sp.
CTGGTCGCGTCAACGATTTGTCGCCGAGCTGCCAGCGCTGGCCGACGCCTTGCGCGTCATCTCGATCACGCTCGTCACACTCTTCGTCGGCCTACAGATCCGCAACGCCTTCCATCCCGACGACCTACGCGCCCTGCACATTGGCCTGTTCGAGTGCGCGACCTACGGCCTCGCTTGGGTCGCGCTGGGCTTCTTCCTCACCGTCATCGCCCCGCGATGCACCCTGCCCCGTATCACCGCGCAAACCGGACGCACCGTCTTCGGTGTCGGCCTCGCCACCCTGCTGCTCGGCAACGCTGTCGTCCTCAACCCGCTTTGGTTCCGCGAAGCCGTCGGTAGCCTGCCCGTGATCAACGGCCTGTGGGTTCTCTTTGGCCCAACGATCCTCATCCTCGCCCTGCTCGCACACAAAGCCCGGCAGCAACAACGCAAACCCCTGGCAAGACTCGCGGGCTACCTCGCCATCGCCCTGGCCTTCATGCTCCTGAGCATGGTCGTCCGCCACGGCTTTTCAGGCGACGGGATCGTCGTCAACACCTCCAACCTTGCCAGTGCCGAGCGCTACGCCTACTCGCTGGCATGGGTGCTCTTCGGCGGCGGACTACTCATCGCCGGCGTCTTCACCCGGCTCGATACTCTGCGCTACGGCTCGCTTGCCGTGTTGCTCCTGGCCATCGGCAAGGTCTTCCTCATCGACACCGCCAACCTCGACCACCTCTACCGCGTCTTCAGCTACTTCGGCCTGGGCGTCACGCTCATCGGCCTGGGCTACCTCTACCAAAGCCTCGTCTTCAAACGAACCAACCAACACGATGACACACAAAGCCTATGACACGATCCAACACCCTCTCGCTCGTATCACTCTTGGCATTGGTCAGCTGCATATTGTGCTGCAAGGCAAAGACCGAGGCGTCCGCTGCGCCCACGCCCTGGCACAGCGCTACCGTTGACCCCAACGTGCCGGGCCAACAGGTCACGATCGTGATCGCGCTTAGCTCCATCGTCCCCGGCGGCATCGTCGGTCACGCGGGTCTGGCGGTCGAAGATGCCTACTGGGACTTCGGCCCCAAGCGCCACCCGCACCTCCAACCCATCAAATCCATCCGCTCGCAGGCCGGGCCGTGGTGGGATGACCCCGAGCAGCAGTGGGCGATCGATCGCAGCCTTGGCGAAGTCCTCGCCGACATGCCCGACAAGGTCCACCCGATGGGTTCACTGATCGCGATCATCCAGGTGCAAGTCACCGACGCGCAAGCCGACGCCATCACAACCTTCTGGCACGACACCTACGCCCGCATGCAAAACGAAGAGGACACCTACCGCCTGACCGTCCGCCAGTGCGCATCGATGGTCGGCTGGAGCCTGCGCGTTGGCCTGGAGGAAGAGCTAGCCAGCGAGCGATTGCCGCGCGACCTGAGGCTGATGACGCCGACCAAGCTGTATGAGACGCTGAGCGACTCGCTCACCCATACCGCCGGGCCGAGCAAAGGGGAGTCTGCCGAGGTGTCGCTGTGGCAACTCCGGGTCGATGGGTTGGAGCCCTGGCATCGGCCGTTACTCGCCGAGCGCCTCGCGCTGCCGGACTTACCGAGGCTGCGCTTGGCGGTCGAACGGGCCAAGCATCTGCCGCTGGCCTTGGTTGAGCCGCAATAACCTGTCTATAAAAAACGGGGCGCGCCTTCAAGACGCGCCCCGTGTTGGTTTACTTTCTCACTCGACCAGTCACTGGAGGGTTACTTGCCCTTGCGCTGCTGTGTCTTGGCTGGTGCCTGTTTCACAGGTTTGGTTGCGGGCTTGGTTTGTGACTTAGTGGGTTTGCCGGCCATGGTGGCCTTCCTTTTTGATACGCCGAGTTCGGCGGGTCGACGCGGCGGGTTTGCCCGGTTCGGCACATGCTCGACCGGACCCGTCTATTGCATCTGCGCCTATTTCAACAAGTTTTTGCTGCAATACAAGGGGTCCATGCCAATATTTGAAAATTTTTTCTGCCGCCAACAACCCAGCACATCGCGATCCCACTTCGGGCCCAATTTCTTTGCAATCCACTGCCGGCCCCGCTAGACTCCCGCCTCCTGCAAACCGCTCACGGCCGCGCCCCTGCCCAGCGAGCAACACCCAACACGACACCTACCCCGAACGGTCAGACATGCCCGCCGCCAACGATCCTACTGCCATCCAAAAACTGCTCCGCCGACCCGACTGGCTCCACAGTGTCTTCCCGAAAAAACCCCTGCCCGACATCCTCTCGGGCATGACCGTCGCGCTGGCGCTCGTGCCCGAGGCGATCGCGTTCGCCTTCGTCGCGGGCCTGAACCCGATGATCGGGCTCTACTCCGCCTTCATCATCGGGCTGTTGACCAGCATCTTTGGTGGCCGGCCCGGCATGATCTCCGGCGCTACCGGTGCCATGGCGATCGTGGTCGTTGCCTTGGTCTTAGAGCATGGCGAGCAGTACCTCTTTGTCGCGGTCATGCTCTGCGGCCTCATCCAGATCTGCGTTGGCGTCCTGCGCATGGGCAAGCTCATCCGTATGGTCCCACACTCAGTGATGCTCGGCTTCGTGAACGGCCTGGCGATCGTCATCGCCATGTCTCAACTCGACAGCTTCAAAGTCGATGGCAGCTATATCACCGGCAGCGCGCTGGCGGTCATGATCGGGCTTGTGCTGCTGACCATGGTGGTCATCCAATTCCTGCCAAAACTCACCAAGGTCGTCCCGTCCTCGCTTGCGGCGATCCTCGGCGTTTCACTGATCGCGATCTTCCTCCTGCCCATGCTGGGACTTGGCACACACAACGTGACCGACATGATGGGCGGCCAACCGATCAAAGGCGGGTTCGGCGAACTCTTGAGCATCGCCATCCTGCCCGAGGGACTGTTCACTTTCGATGGCGCTTGGCACACGCTGATGACCGTCTGGCCTTACGCGTTCATCCTCGCGGGCGTCGGGCTTGTCGAATCGTTGATGACCATGTCGCTCATCGATGAGATCACCGAGACCCGCGGTCGTGGTAACCGCGAATGCGTCGGCCAGGGCGTCGCCAACATCACCTGCGGGTTCTTTGGCGGCATGGGCGGCTGTGCGATGATCGGCCAGTCGCTAATCAACGTGAACTCCGGCGGACGCAACCGCCTCTCGGGAATCGTCGCGGCGTTACTACTCCTGGCCTTTATCCTCTTCCTCGGCCCGTGGATCGGCATGATCCCGATGGCGGCGCTCGTCGGCGTCATGTTCATGGTCGTCATCGGCACCTTCGAGTGGGCATCGATCAAGATGTTCAAGCGAATGCCAAAGGCCGACATGCTCGTCATGGTTACCGTGGTCGTCATCACGCTAGTGGAACACAACCTCGCACTGGCCGTCTTCGTCGGTGTCGTGATCGCCGCGCTCGTCTTCGCCTGGCAGCACGCCACGCACATCGGGGCCGAGGTCAAGACCAACGTCAACGGCGCGAAGGTCTATCAGCTCCATGGCCCACTGTTCTTCGCCTCCGTCGAGTCCTTCAAGCAGCTCTTCACCCCCGCCGAGGACACCGACGACGTGGTTATCGACTTCTACTACACCCGCGTCTACGACCAGTCGGGCCTGGAAGCGATCAACAACCTCGCCGAGAAGTACCGTGCGCTGGGCAAGCACCTGCACCTGGTCCACCTCAGTGTGGAATGTGCCGTGCTGCTGGACAAGGCCGGCGACATGGTCGAGGTGAACATCTCCGAAGACCCCCACTACCACGTCGCCACCGACCGGCTGGGTTGAATCGGCCTAGCCCGCTTCAGCGGGCGGGCGAACCATCTGCGTTACA
>JARFRI010000002.1 GCA_029287335.1 Phycisphaera sp.
GGGTGGTGTACCATCACGTCACCTGAGCGGATGATGCTGAAGATGCTCGCCTCGTCGTCGATGAGGCGCAGCGGCGTGACGGGTTTCCATCGTTCGTACTTGAGCGCGGGCTTATCGCACATGCCATGCACGACCCATAGGTCGTTATAGTCCAGCTCCCCGGGCATCTCGTAGACATCGTTGTCGGCCAGGTTCATCTCGCCGATCAGGAACTGATTCAGCGGGCGGTACGGCGTATCATCGACTTCGAGCCGAACGATGCTGGCGAAGCGCCGCGCACGCAGCTCTTCGTTGACCACTTCCAGCAGGTCTTCCGCGTCCTCGTCCTGCGAACCCACCGCGGCGTTGCGCGTCACACGGAACGGCTCGATCTCCTGGATCTCCATCCCTTGGAAAAGATGTTGCAGGTTGTGGTGGATCAGGTTCTGCAGTGAGACGAAGCGGTACCGCTCCTGGTCCTCACCCGACTCGGCCCGCATTCGCACGTACCCCGGTAACACCTCGGGCACTTTGACGCGCGCAAACTGCAAACCAAACGAGCCCGACACATCCGTCTGCGCCGCCTGCGGATCGTTCGGCGGCGTGCGCAACATCACACCCAGCGATGTCGAGAGGTTCGAGATAAACGGGAAAGGGTGGCCCGGGTCTACGGCCAACGGCGTGAGCACCGGGAACAACTGCTCCATGAAGTGCTGCTCGGCCTCGTGCTTCTCCGCATCAGTCAGATCTTTCCAATGCAAAATCTCGACGCCCTGCTCGGCGAGCTGCGGCACGATCTGCTCCCTGTAGCACTTGGCCTGCGCATCGAGCATCGGCAGGACCATGTCGCGGATCATCTTGAGCTGATCAACCACCGACGTCCCGTCCGCACCGCGCGGGCCCTGGCCCAAGTCGGCCTGGCGCTTGAGATAGCCCACTCGCTTCTGGTAGTACTCGTCGAGGTTCGAATTAAAGATCGCAAGGAACGCGATGCGCTCCAGCAGCGGTGTCCGCTCGTCCAGCGCCTCGTGCAGAACGCGCTCGTTGAAGTTCAGCCACGACACCTCGCGGTTGATAAACGCCTCACTCGGGGGCATCGGCATCGGCCAGGGGTTCTGTTCGTTGTGCATCGCGTCGGTCGGCTTAGAGTCGGTCTGGGTCATGGTGTTCAATCGATAAGGTTGCCCCGCCAGTTTATCAGGACGACGCTTGGTGTTGTCTCACCGACGCATTGCTCATCATTCGCTCACAAGCAGCTCGGCCTGCGAGATGACCACGCGGTCCAGCACCGGGCCGTTGACGCCTGCTTGCAGCGCGATGCGGAGATCGCCCCCGGCCAGCGCGACGTTGAGGCGCTTGGGTGGACCGTCGGGCGTGAGCGTGTGCCGGGCGATCACTTCGTCGCCGTCGTAGACAATCAACTCGCAGCCGGCCATCGCCCGGCGGGTCTGCGGGATCGTGTCGTCCAGGTCCATCGCCACCATAAAGGCCAGCCGGCTCGCACCCTTGGACAGATCAAAGCCCAGCGTCGTCGGCGCGTGCAGGTGGATGCTGCCGTCGCGGTCAATCCTGGGTGGCATCTTGACACTAAACACCTCACCACCAGAGATCAGCGTCATCGCCGAGTCCGCCAAGCGCTCAAGCACGTACCGACCCGACCTCGGCTCGATAAGGTGTACTTCATTTAATGGCATGGTGATAGTCGTTGATTCACCGCCGATGGTCAGCGTGCCCGACAACGATGAGCCTTCGCGTTTGGTGGCGCGCTTCAGTGCTGCGTCGCGTAGCAGCAGCGACGAGCCGCCTCGGAGCAGCACGCGGGCCAGGCCCTTCTCGGCTTTGACGGGCTGCGGCTTGTTCGCGATCGAGAAACCACGGATACGGTCCATGGGGATCTGGATCGGGTCTTCCGCGTCACCGATGACAAAGCCGATGCCGTCTTCGCCGATCGCATCGACAAAGCCGATCAGCGTCTCCCCGGTCGCCAGCAGCAGCGTGTCGTCGCTGGCATCCCCCACAAGCGACGTGCCGACCAGCGCAAGCGAAAGCAAGTCATCCAGCGGGAAGGCGACCGAGCGCTGCTGATAGTCCATCGCTAGACGGATCGTCTCGCCGTCTTTGCCCGCATCCATCAGCGTACCGACAAGGACCTGGCCATCCACAAGCCGGGCGACGTATTGCTTGTTATTCAAAGGCGTGATCGGGTCTGCGCTCAAGCGCAACCGCAAAAGCCCATCGTCCGAAAGCGAGACCGTATCGAGGCCGACGGTTTTAGGCTCAAGGTCCGGGCCTAAAACCATCGCGGGTTGTGCAAGCGCTTGGATGCTAAGCAGCACGCTGCAACAGATGGCGATGGAGTACTTCATACATGCAATTCTATCGCTGGAAGATCGGCAGCAGGCGGTAAGGCATTTGGAGAATGATCAGGGACATGCCCGTGGCGTAATCGCCGCCATGAGCCGAGTCCCATGAACCGTCGGTGCTCTGGCTGTCGATCAGGCGGTCACGGACCTTGGGGAAGTAACCGGCCCAGTGCTTGCCACCTGCGATGAACATGGCCTGGCTGCAGTAGTAGTGGCCGTAGATCTCGTGGCCGCCGCGGTCTTCGCCGGCCTTGATGCGTTCTTCGAGGTACTTCAGACCGTCATTGACCGCATCGCCTTGGTACACACCGGCGTAGTACAGCGAGGCGACGCCCGCAGCACTGCGCGGAAACGCGCTGCTGCCCCCGCCGACCATATAGCGGAAGCCGCCGTCGTAGCTGTTCTGGCAATCCTTAACGTATTGGATCGCGTTGTCGATGGTTTCCTTGGGCACATCGATCCCGCCGTGACGTGCTGAGCGCAGCGCCTTGATCTGGCAGATCGTGACGGACAAGTCCGCCTCGTAAGGAACGGGGTGGTAGCGCCAGCCGCCCTCGCGGTTTTGTGACTTGACGATCAGGCGCACGGCCTTGACCAGCGCGTCGCGGACGTCGTCGTCGTCGGTCATGCCGTAGACCTCGCCTAGGAACAGTGTGGCGAAGCCGTGGCCGTACATCGGGCCGTGCGAGACGTTTTGCGAGGCGATCAGCCCGGAC
>JARFRI010000012.1 GCA_029287335.1 Phycisphaera sp.
ATGGAACTGACCATCAAACTCCCCGACGGCGCCGAGCGATACGGCGTGACCGGCCCGGCCGAGCGGAACCTCAAGATCATCCGCGAGGCCCTGGGCGTGACGATCAATGCGCGCTCCGAGGCTATCAAGCTCACCGGCAAGTCCGACGCCGTGGGCCAGGCCGCGCACATCATCGAACGGCTCAACGAAGCGGCCCGGCACGACAGCCCGCTGACCCGCCAGCAACTGCTCGACGTCATCGCCGCGGTGAGCACACCGGTCAGTTCCCCGGGAAGCTTCAACCCCGCCCTTGTCCAAAACGGTGACTCGTCAAGCCACACAAACGTCGCGATGCCTCACGGCTTTGACGTCTACCTCGACGGCCGACGCGTCAAGCCGATGTCACCCGGCCAGCGTGTCTACACCGACTGCATCGCCCAACACGACCTGACGTTCTGCATCGGCCCGGCCGGCACGGGTAAGACTTACCTCGCGGTCGCTGCGGCCGTGTCCATGCTCAAGCGCGGGCAGGTGCGCAAGCTCGTCCTCGTCCGCCCCGCCGTCGAGGCCGGCGAGAAGCTCGGCTTCCTGCCCGGGACCATGCAAGACAAGGTCAACCCGTACCTGCGTCCTTTACTCGATGCGCTGCACGACATGATGCCCTTTGAACAGATCGAGCGGTTCATGGCGGTGGACCTGATCGAGATCGTGCCGCTAGCGTTTATGCGGGGCCGAACGCTCAACGATGCGTGCATCATCTGCGACGAAGCGCAGAACACGACCAAGAGCCAGATGCTGATGTTCCTCACACGGCTTGGCCATGGCTCGAAGATGATCGTCACCGGCGATACCAGCCAGATCGACCTGGATGACCCGCGTGACTCGGGGCTGATCGATGCGGTGCGTCGTTTGCGGCGGACCAAAGGCATCGCCATGTGTACCCTCGGCGGGGCCGATATCGTCCGGCACAGCCTGGTCCAGCGCGTTGTCGAAGCCTACGGCCAGAACGACAATCGCCCACAAGCCGATTTTATACAAGACGTTATCAACGAGATGGATGCGTCCGAAAACGATGGGTCTGTGGCTTAATCCCACCGCGTCCCCCGGTACAATACTCAAGCAGATTGTCCCGGCCAACTGGTCGATAAAGCCTGTATCGCGGCCATCCGGTTTGGCCCGTCCCGATTAGGAAGACGATGGCTCAGAGCAAGACCTCGACAGCTCGCCGGCGTGAAGTCCGCCGAAACCTGCCCAAGGCCCGCGCGAAGTGGCGCGAGGCGCTGCGCAAACCCGAGATCGGTTGGTCGGCTCTGTACGCGATGGTGTTTGCCGTCATCGCATCGGTCATCGCCTCGCCACTGATCGACCGCGCTCGCCCGCTGCAACTGGGCCAGGCGGTCGAAGCCCCCATCGTCAGCCGCGTCGCGTTCTCGGTCGTCGATGAAGAAGCGACGCGCGTCGATAAACGCGTTGCCGCCGACCAAGTCCCGCCGCACTTTGAAGCCAACCAATCGCTCTACGAGCAACTGAAGCTCGACCTGCAGGCGTTGCCCGCTTTGCTGGCCGGATACGAATCGATCGATGAAGTACCTAAAACACTTCAGGTCGCCTTGGGCATGGACCCACAGGACCCTGAAGAGACCGCGCTGCAGCGCAAGCTCCGGCTGGAAAACAATCAGGCAGCGCTCAATGCGCTACGCAGCTTTGCGGACAACGAGCAGCCGGAACTCAGCGCCCGCTGGCAACGCCAAGTCCTCGAAATCGTCGATGGCCTGTTCGATACCCCGATCATCGAGGAGGCTGAGTTTCAAGCCTATCTCCGCGCGACGATCGTGATCCAACACCCCTCCGCCTCGCCCGACACCGTTCAAAGCCGGATCAAATCCAGCCGAGCAGTGTTGAGCATGAACGACACCAAACAGTTGGCCTTGGAACTGGACCAACTGACCGCCGCCGTGCCCGCCGATGCACGCGCCGTGGTGAATGCCTATATCCAGAGCAATCTCAAACCCAACTATCATTACAGCCCCGTACTGACCGAGTCGGCAAAAGAGGCGGCGCGTCAGACGGTGCCCGATCGGATCGAGCCGCGTAACGCCGGTGTCGTCCTCGCGCAGCCAGGTGACAACGTCACCCAAGCGCTCAAGGACACCGTCGAAGCCGAAGAAGCGGCCTACCTCGCCTCACGCTCGCCGATACAGAACTGGTTACCCCGCGCCGCGATGCTTGGGCTGATGATGATTGTCGGCAGCGGGCTGTGGGTCTACTTCTACGCATACTGCCCAAGGGTTGTGCGTAACCCGATGCGCGGCGCGGTGCTCACAGCACTGCTGCTGTTGTGCCTGGCCGCATCGGTTTCGTCCTCACTGATCTGGCCAGACATCGTCATCGGCTCGCTGACGTTCCCCGTGCTCTTTGCCGCGACCGTGCTCGCCATTGCCTATGACCAGCGCTTCGCGTTGGCGATGGGTGTCGTCATGGCGCTGCTCGTGGTCATCATGCTCAAGCTGCCGTTGGCTACAACCGTGATTGTCATCGTCGGCGTCGCCGCGGGCGTCATGCAACTCCGCGAGATCCGATCACGCTCCAAGCTCGTGATCGTCGGCACCTACGCGGGCCTGGCTATGGGCGTCACCGCGGCCGTCGTGGGGCTGGCCGTCAAACCAGTCCTTCAAGACGGTGTCGTCCAGACCGTGGTCATCGACGCCCTGGCCGCCATCACCTCTGGCTTCTTCACCGGCTTACTTGTTCAAGGCGCCCTGCCCGTCATCGAAAAGCTCTTCAACGTCACCACCGCGATGACGCTCAAAGAACTCAACGACGCCAGCCACCCGCTGCTCCAACGCCTGGCCCACGAAGCCCCCGGAACTTATCAGCACTCGCTGCGTATCGCAGACATGGCAGAGGCCGCCGCAGAGGCCGTCGATGCCGATGCGCTGCTGTGTCGGGTCGGCGCGATGTACCACGACATCGGCAAGACCAACAAGCCGATGTACTTCATCGAGAACCAGGCCGGCGGCCCCAACAAGCACTCCAAGCTCTCGCCCGCCATGTCCCTGCTCATCATCGTCGGCCACGTCAAGGACGGCGTCGAGATGGCCCGAGAGTTCGCCCTGCCCGGCGTCATCCGCCACTTCATCGAATCCCACCACGGCACGACCCTCGTCGAATACTTCTTCCATGAAGCGAAAAAACAAACCCAAGCCGAGGACAAACCAAGCCCAAGCGAGTTCGAGTTCCGCTACCCCGGCCCCAAACCCCAAACCCGCGAAGCCGCCATCATGATGCTCTGCGACTGCGTCGAGGGCGCTGCCCGCGCGATGGACGACCCCACCGCCACCCGCCTGGAAAACCTCGTCAAGACCATGGCCAGCAAACGCCT
>JARFRI010000006.1 GCA_029287335.1 Phycisphaera sp.
GATCTTTTCGTAGGTTACCCACCACTTGTGCTGATAGTTGAAGTAGGTCTGGTTGTAGTGCAGCAGCGGCCAGAGCGAAGAGTTGGAGAAGCCGTGGTAGAAGTCTGCGATCTCTTCTTCGGACAGGAAGATCGGGTGGTAGCCGAACTCGGACTTGAGCCGGTCGGCGAGGTTGGTCTGCTCGCCCTCTTCTGCGGAGCCGCCTGGCCAGCCAATCCACTGGAGGTCGAAGTCGCCGCCACCGGAGATTTGAACGCCTTCGAGCGCGGAGACGAGCCCGCCGGAGGACTTGACGAGCTGATCGCCTTCGATGCGCACGGGCAGGCGGTTGGAGACGTTGATGATTCGGTTGGTGGGCTGGTGTTGCGACATAAATCCTATATTCTTCGATAAAATCGTAGGCCCTCACCATAGACGGGCGGGCGTACCTTCTCAAGCGGACCCACAAACAATTAGCATGGCCCCATGGCTGACGAAGCAGAACAACACACCCTACCGACGCTCATCACCGGCGATGATGGACGAACCGTCTGGTCGTATCGCGATTGGCCCAACGAGGCACGCGGGGGCATGCAGCTCAGCCCGCGCATCGATTGCTCGTCTTTGCGGCTACGACGAAGTGGGCCGGGTTACGCCGCCGACTGGCACGTCGCGGGGGACCCAACACTGATCATCATCCAGTCGGGCAAACTGAGATTGATCCTGCGCGACGGCAGCTCGCGCGACTTTAGTCCCGGCGAGGCGTTCATTGCTGGGGACCATGTGCCTCAGGGTCAGGTGTTCGATCATGAGTTGCACGGCCACCGCGCTGAAGTCCTTGGCGAAGAAGCACTCTTGGCCGTGCATATCAAACTGACGAGCAACGCAAGCTAGAATCCCTCGCGATGACGTTGCCGCAAAAAACTTGGCGCTGGCTGGAGATGCTCGCCCTATTTGGCGGCGGGCCTGTGCTGCTTTGGCGATTCCCGGGCATCCTCGGCGGACCCGGGCTGTTCGCGTTTTTATGGATCATGGGCCTGCTTTGCGGGTTCGGCCTGTTCTTCGATCAAAAGTTTGATCGCAAGAAGCTTTGGAACGCCAAGGCGGTGCTACCCGCGATGGGCTGGATCGTTGGGCGGTGGGTCGTCTTTTGTGTCGTGCTTACCGCGTTGTTCGGCTTGTACTCAGGGCGGGTGCTGCCGGGGTTGTCACTGGCGGTGCCGACGGGGATATTCTCGCTGTTCCATCGTGAAGCGTTGCCGCCCTGGCTGCCGCTGTTGATCACGGTGTTTTACCCTTGGGTCTCGGTCTACCCGCAGAACCTGATCTACCGCGCGTTTTTTTGTCAGCGGTATCGGCCGATCCTCGGCGGCGGATGGGGGCTGATCCTCATTAACGCCGCCGCGTTCTCCTTCGGCCACGTCATGTTTAATAACTGGGTCGTCCTGCTACTGACCTTCGTCGGCGGGATCATCTTTACGCGTACCTACCTGAAGACACGCTCGCTACTGCTGGCCACAATCGAGCACGCGATGTACGGCCTGTTCTGCTTCTACTTAGGTATCGGGGTGTTTTTGTTGTATGGCGCATCTGGTTGATTACGCAGAAAACACAAACAGCATCGCCACGCCAGTGATGGTCAACATTGCGCCGAAGACGGCTCGCTTGGAGACATGCTCGCCTAGCAAGGCAACGATCGGCAAAACAAATAGCGGGCTCGTTGAGAGCAGTGTCGCGGCGATGCCGGCCTTATCCGCGTGCTTGGCGGAGATCTGCATCAGCCAGATCCCCATCACCGTGCCGAGCAACAGCGCGACAAAAAACATCACGCGGGTCTGCTGCTTGGATGGATTCGCTGGGTGGTGATGGCTTTGCCCGCCGGCATTTTTGAGAAAGCGGTCCAGCGGCAGGAAGGCGACAAGAATCAGCGACCCCGCGAGGAGCCGCAGCCAAGCGCTGGCCGCCGGGGTCATGCCGCCGGGCAGGAGGATATGGCGCGACAACAGGTAGCCCGTAGCTTGGCAGCTTGCCGCACCAATGCCGTAAACGACGCCGAGCAGGTCGACGTGGCCGTCGGACTTGGCGGTGTTGCGCTCGGCGATCACCCATGCGACCCCACCAACGGCCAGCGCGATGCCGATGAGTTGTAAGCCCGACAGAGACTCGTCCATCAACGCCCAGGCGATCAAAACCGTGATCACCGGATTGATCGTGAACAGCAGCAGCATCCGCCGCGAGCCCATGCGGTTAAGCCCGGCAAAGAACAGCGTATCGCCCAGCCCGATGCCGATCACCCCGCTTAACGCCATTAAGCCAAGCTTGCCCAGCGACATCGACCAGGGCTCGTTACCAAACGCAAGCCAATCCACCAGCAATACGCCCGACAGCAGCACCACCGCGATCAGGCCCTTGGTCATGTTCAACATCACCGGCGGCATCACGCGGCCGACTCGCCGATACAGCACCACCGACACCGCCCAGAACATCGCCGCCACCGTCGCGGCGATCAGCCCCCAGGTTGCGTATGGGTTGGTTGTGTCTGCAAGCATCAGGGCGAGGATCATAGTCCTAGTCGTCCCCGCGCGTCCCCGTTAAATCTCAATCTTATTCCACCAATGCGAGCGCTGTGGTGAGTATGCTCACGCCCGATAACGCCGCTGCGTTGGAATACGGTTCATCGGCACCCTACGCCGATTTGAGGGGTGGACCACCGAGCGCAAGGAATACGGCCATGGCACAGATGACGATGGGACAGTGGCGAAGCAAGCTCGGCGAGGCGGTCGCCCTCGAACAGGCGCCTAAACAGTCCGGACTCAGCTCGATGCAGGTCCTCCGGGCGGTCAAGACCGGCAAGGTCCCGTTGCACACCTTCCGCGCGGCCGATGGGCGCGTCTTCCGCATGGTCAAGACCCGCGACCTGCAGGCGTACCAATCTCAGGACGCAGCCGCCGAACTCAATCCCAAGGCAGCGCCCCAGCCCGCGATCACGATGGATGGCATGAAGGCCGCCTTCCGAGAGATGGCCGGGTCCTGAGCTAATTCGACATATTCTGCGCCGACCGACTTGCCCGTGAACACGGTCGCGATACCCTGTCGGCATGAAAGTAAGTCTGCACTGGCTCAATCGGTTGCTCTCACCTGCCATCGAACTCGACGAGGCCCAGCGCCTGCTCACCGCAGGAGGCTTCCCTGTCGAAGGCGCTGACCAGGTCGGCGACGACACGATGCTCGATGTCGAGGTCACCTCCAACCGCTCGGATGTCCTCAGCCACGTTGGCGTCGCACGAGAGATCGCGGCGCGGAGCGAACGCACGTTGAACGCGCCAGTATGCGATCCGCTCAATGAAACGGGCTCGGCCGTCGATACGTTGGCTTCGGTGACTGTGGAAGCGAGCGATCTCTGCCCGCTCTACACCGCGCGGATCATCACCGGCGTCAAGGTCGGCCCGAGCCCGGGCTGGCTGGTTCAGGCCCTGGAAGCCGTTGGTCAACGATCGGTCAACAACATCGTTGACATCACTAACTTCGTCCTGCTTGAGCTAGGCCAACCGCTGCACGCCTTCGACCTCGGCAAGCTGGTGGGCAAGCAGGTCACCGTTCGTCGTGCAATGAAAGACGAGCCTTTCGAGGCGATCGATCACAGCAAGCACAAGCTGCAAGACGACATGCTCGTCATCGCGGATGGCCGATCCCCCATCGCGCTGGCAGGCGTCATGGGCGGGTCCGAGTCGGAAGTCAGCGACAACACGACCGACCTATTGATCGAGTCAGCAATGTTTGATGAATTGGCGGTCCGCCGCGCGAGCCGAAAACTCAAGCTGTTCAGCGACTCGTCGTTCCGCTTTGAACGTGGCGTCGATCCGCTAGGTGTAGAGAAAGCCAGTAATCGCTGCTGCGAACTGATCCTTGAGCTCGCAGGCGGAACGCTGGCCAAAGGCATCATCCGCGTCGGGCAGGACGACCCCGCACCAGCCACGCTGACCCTGCGCACCCAACGCACGCGCGATCTGCTGGGGATCGAGTTATCCGAAACACAGCAAGCTGCGTTGCTAAACAACCTTGGGATTGAAACAACGATTGAAGGCGACACCCTCACCGCGACCATCCCCAGCTTCCGTCTGGACCTGACCCGCGAGATCGACCTCATCGAGGAGATCGCCCGGCAGCACGGCCTGGCCAACATCCCCACCCAATCCAAAATCAACATCGTCGCCCACCACCCGCAACACAACGTCGAGGCCAAACGGAGTATCGTCGAAACCCTCGTCGCCCACGGCTACCACGAGACGATCTCCCCGTCGCTCATCACCTACGACGACGCGAAACATTTCGTCAACGAAGACGCCGCCGCGACGCTGGTCGGCGACATGCGCCGCGCAGACAACACACTCCGCCCCACCCCCCTGCCGAGTTTGCTCCGCTGTCGCAAGCTGAATCAAGACGCGGGTAACGCCGACGTCAAGCTGTTTGAGATCGCCAGCGGCTGGCAGAAAGACGACGGTAGTCTCGCCGAGCAGCGCAGCCTCACCCTGCTCCGCGATGCAAGCGACGGCCAACAGGCACTACGCGAAACCCGCAGCACGATCGAAGAAGTGTTGACGACGTTGGCCGGTTCCAAGATTGCCGATGGTGATGATGCTGTTGTGATCACGCCGCTGGAAGTCGAAGGCTACAGCGTCGCCGCTGCGGTGGTGCTCGGTGGCGAGCCGGTGGGCGTCTTCGGCGTCGTTGATAAGCCGCTGGCCGACGCCTTCGGCTTGCAGACCCCCCTCGTCGCCGCCCAACTCGACCTCGAATCCCTGATTGCGCTCTACCCCGCCACGCACGAGGCTAGCGAGTTGCCCAAGTACCCCGCCATCGAACGCGACCTCTCCGTCGTCGTCGATGAAGCCACACCTTGGCAAACCATCGCCGACGCGATCAGCGGCGCGAAGCCCGCCCTGCTCGAATCCGCCGACTTCGTCGGCACCTACCGTGGCAAACAAGTGGGCCAAGGCAAAAAGAGCGTCACCCTCCGCATGCAATTCCGCGATCCCGGGACCACGCTGCGACACGAACAGGTCGACCCACAAGTGCGTACCGTGGTTAAGGCGCTTGGCGAACAAGTTGGGGCTGAACTACGCGGGTAACACATGATGCGCTGCGGCTTGCGGCGCGTCCATCACCGCCCGAACATCTGCGTGTAGTGCTTTTGTTCCTGACCGACGGCGATGCGGTTATGGCCTTTGCCCATCATATTCTTGAGGTGGCCGGGACTGCGCCACCAGCCGATGGTCACGACCATACCGTCCTTGTAGCCCGCGGCGATATTCTCGCCTGAGGCATTGGTGCCGAAGTTCTTCGCGCGGTCCCAAGGCGTGGCCTTGCCCGGCACCGGCGAGTCGTGGGCGAAGAAGCCATGCTTGATCATGTCGCTGCTGTGGTCGCGGCTGCATTCGACGAGTTTCATATCGATCGCCAGCGGATTGAGCCCGAGGATCATGCGGCGGCGGTTGGCCTCGTCGATGGCCTGCGCTTCATCATCTGAAACCTGCTCGCGAAATTTCACATTGCTCGCAACGACCTCCGCTTCTTCTTTGGTCGGTGCGAGAGCATAGAGAATCGCGGCCTGATCGACCCAGCCCAAGTCGTTGCCCCGGCCGAGCTCCTTGTGCATCTTGGTGAGCTGCGGGTTGGCATCGAACATCTCCTCAGGCGTCACCGCGATCATCTTCTCGAGCTTTTCAAAGACGGGGTCCAGCTCTTTGGGGATCCGCTGCTTGGTCGCGTCCTGCACCTCGTCGATGATGATGCGGGCCTGTCGGCGGAGCGCATCAACTTGTTCTTGGCTGGCCTTGCGTCGCTTGTCGGCGATGAGGGTTTGCGCGGTACGTCGGGACGAGCCGAGGTACGTCTGGTAGACCTGCTTGAGGCGGGACTGCTCTTCGAGCCGGGCCTGGTGCTCGGCCTCAAGTTTGGCTGCGGCCTCTGCTTCGCGCTGGGCGATCTGCTCGAAGGCCAGCTTTGCTATCAGCGTGACCTCGTGCTGGTCCTGCCCTAGCGCTGGCAGCGCTAAGCCGATGAGTAGAACAATCGCGATAAGCGGGCGGGTGATTGTGCCGATAGACATCATTGAGCTCCGTAATACAAACAATGGACGCGAGTTAACACGCCTAGGACTTATACTATCGGCAACCGACAGCCGTTCACAGACCCGCGGCATTTTTTTATTGCAGCGCCTCTGACCGCCCCCACCGGAGAGCCTCTTGCCCAAGACCCCCTGCCCCTACTGCGGCCACGCACACGAGTCGTCGGACGTGGGCCGATGCGAGAACTGCAACGGCCTGTTCGAGCCGCTGAGCCAAATCGCGACACAGCTTGCGATGGGTCCTTGGTACGTGCGTGATGCCGATCGACCCTTCATGCCCGGGTTTAACGAGGCGATCCTCCGCCAGCAGGTCGCCACGAGCCGAATCACGGCGAATACGATCATGCGCGGGCCGACGACGAATCAGTTCTGGAAGAACGCGGCGGATGTACAAGGCGTCTCGCGGCTGATGGGTACGTGTCACGCCTGCCATCAGGCGGTCGAACCGACGGACACAGCGTGTCATTTCTGCAAGGCCGACCTCTCGCTGCCGAGTGATGTTGACTCGCTGGGGTTGCGGTACAAAAACGACGAGCAGCGGACCGAAGCGCAGCAGGAGATCGCCAAGGGCCGATCCAAACCAACAACGAAACCCGTCGCGAAGACGATACCGAAGCCCGCAACACCCAAGCCCGTCAAGCCCAAGCCCAAGGCGATGAAAGGCTCGACGATCGTTGAGCCGGACTTGCTCAAGCCAGTCCAAGCCAAGCCCGCGCAAGCGGCACCGGCGGTTGAGGAGCATGCGGACGAGATACATGACGCGGCGCACGAGGATGGTAACGAGCTGGCCAGCGAGTTGGCGGAAGATGTTTGGCACGCTGGGCCGACGGCGACACCGCGTCGTCGTAAGCGACAGAAGGGCGCGGACCCTTTGGTGCTGGGCATGGGGGTGCTGCTGCTTTGCGTGGTCGCGTTGGGGCTGCTGATCATCGTGACCAGCGGCAACAATGGCGAGAGCGAAGTTGAAGAGGAACAAGTCGAGCAGACGGGTCCGGAGCGCGACAGTGTCGCGGTATCACGGGTCAGTGTGCCGGCCATGGCGATTTACGAGCGCTTAACGCCTGAGCAAGTCCCAACCGAGTTTGAAGATCGATACGCAGCTTTGCGTCGGCTTGTACAGCAGGCCGAGGCGGACAAGGCGGCGAAACGCTACGACGCGGCGTACGACGCGTACCAAGAACTCGGCGAGCTCGTCACGCCCCTGGAAAACGATATCGCACAGTGGCAGGCCAACGAGCAGGCCAAGGCCGAGGCAAGCGAGCTAAGAGAGCGCGTGGCACGCCTGCGCGATCAGGCCAACGCGGCCGAGGCAGAGCGCTGGGCAACGGAGGAATGGGCAGACGGACAAAAGAATTGGGACGAAGCGGACCGGCTATTCGCGTCGAGCCAATTCATTGAGGCCGCTGAATTGTTCTCGCGGGCCGAGTCCTCGTATCTCTCCGCTGAGAACAAGGCCCTGGCCGGTCAGGTCGCGGGCAAAGCACGCAAGACGCTGGATGAAGCGGTAGAGGACAGCACATCGGAGCAGTTGCTTCGGCAGTTTGCCAACGATCAGATCGAGGCGATGATGCGCCTGCGGGCCGAGGCCGACGGCCAACTCAATGATCAGCAGTACGCCCAGGCAGAGCAGTCGTACAACGACGCGCTTGACGCACTCAACGAAGCGAAGCAGATCGTCGAGCTGTCACGTTTCCGCAAGTATTACGCATTCGAAGCGGGCTTCCAGGCCTCAGCACTGATGCTGGGTGCGGCGCGTGGCGACGGCGTGGATGCAAAGGCACAACGTGCGCTGGCAACACTCTTCGACAAGCTACGCATCCTGCCCAATCCCGCCGCGGGGATCACGCCCGGCGACGACGTCGGCTTCACCGTCGCGATCCAGCCCCTGGTTAACGACGCACGCGACAAAATCATCGAACTGCACGGAGAAGACGTCCAGGCCAGCTACCTCATTGGCTTTCACGCCAGCATCATCGATCAGACGCTAAAGACCATCTCGCTCACGGACGATCAGCAGAAACGCATCCACCAGTCGCTAGGCACGATCGAGAGAGAAGCCGAAAAAGCGGGCTGGGATATCACTCGGCTCCGCCCTGTTATTGAACAGGTCCGAACCACCAACCGTAATACCAAGCTCAAACAAGCACCCGAAGACACGCGGACCGCTTGGAAGAATCTCATCACCCCGATGCAGTCAAAGGCCTGTCTCTTATACACATCTGACGCTGCCGACG
>JARFRI010000060.1 GCA_029287335.1 Phycisphaera sp.
CAACGACGCACGCGGAGCAAGACCTCGTGGCCCGACTCGATGGCTTGTTCGACCGCCGACGCGCTTTATTGGATTGATCCGGGTTCAGAGCAATCATCCACTGCGCAAGACGCGCCTCCATGGGCGCATCCCTTGCGCGGGCGTTGCTTGCGCGGTGCGATTGCTGCGTGGGTCGGCGAAGGTTGCGCGGTCGTCAAATAAGTCGTAAAGCACTGCAAATAAGTAAGATAGCGATCTATTGCCGGCATCTGATCGTGGTTCTCCGCGCATGGCATCGGCGTTGCGTTTGGTTTGGCACGCGGACTTACCCGCTTGCGAGAACGATGCAACCACCGATCGACCAAACGAACACGGATCAAGACAAGACCCTCTTGGACCTGGTCCGCGCCAACGGCAACGAAGGGCTGGGCGCAGTCATGCTCCGGCTCGCGCAGATGGCGTCGGCGCAGCATCGCGCGAATGCTCGGCCCAAGCGCGTCAAGCCATGGTCGGACGATCTTGAATCGATCGAATTGACTTTAGTTAAGGACACGTCAGGGCACGGACGCCCGGCGTTGACCCGTAGCGCCCAGGACACTGGGCCGGTGACCACGGAGGGTGACCGATGAACTACGGGCTACAACTGTCCGCTTCGGGCGTCATGGTGAATGCACATCGCCAGGACGTCCTTGCCAACAACCTGGCGAACGTGAACACCGCCGGCTTCAAGCCCCTGTTCACCGATGTACGCCAGCGACCAGCAGAGAGCATCGAAGATGGGCCAACCGATTTTGGTCTGTCCAACGCGCTGCTGGATAAACTCGGCGGCGGGATCTTCGGCATGGACCAGCGCGTCGCTTTCACCACCGGCGCACCGGTCAAGACCGATCGTGATCTCGACGCGGCGCTGACGAGCGACAACGCTTTCTTTGTTGTTCAAGAGACCAACCCGCGCAGCGGCGTGCAGGATATCCGCCTGACGAGGGCTGGTCAGTTCACGACCAACGCGGCGGGTGAACTCGTTACGCAGGCCGGCCAGCGCGTGATGAACATCGACAACGAGCCGATCGAGGTCACGGGTAACCCGGTGATCACGCGCACCGGCGAGATCCGGATGCTCGACACGCAGGGCAACCTGATCGGTCGAGACCAGATCCAAGTCGCCTCGGCCGACCTTAACTCGCTTCGGCCCACGGGCAAGAACCTCTTTGAAATGCGAAACGGCGACAGCCGAGTGGCGATCGACCAGCCCATCGTGCTGCCGGGCCACTACGAGTCTTCCGGCACCAACGCGATCTCCACCATGATGGAGATCGTCTCGGCGACCAAGGCCGCCACCGGCAACGCCAAGATGATCCAGTACCACGACCAGATGCTCAACGCGTCGATTAACACATTCGCGCGACTCGCATAAACGCTTGTAAAGCAAGGTAAAACGACCATGGCAGTAAACGCACTACACGCCGCCGCGACCGGGATGAACGCGCTCTCCACCGAGCTCGACGTCATCTCCAACAACCTCGCCAACGTCAATACCAACGGGTTCAAGGCCTCGCGCGTCAACTTCGAAGACCTCTTCTATCTTCAGAAGCGACAGCCCGGCCTGGAAAGCGGCGCGGAAACCACACCACCTGCTGGCCTGCAAGTCGGCCTGGGTACACGCATCAGCAACACGCAGTACGACTTCTCCGGCGGCTCGGCGGTCGAGAGTGCTGGCGACTTTGACATGTTCATCGCGGGCGATGGCTTCTTCCAGGTCGAGATCATCGAAGAGTTTGGCGGCGGCATCGGCTACACCCGTGCGGGCAACTTCTTCACCAACCGCGACCGAGAATTGGTGCTGGGTAACTCGGACGGGCCGCGCTTGGCCGGCGGGATCACGATCCCTGACGACGCGGTCGGCATCGGGATCTCTTCCGATGGCATCATCACCGCGACCTTGCCCGACAACTCCGTCGAAGAGGTCGGTCAGGTCGAGCTGCATAGCTTTGTCAACAAGTCGGGTCTGAAATCTATCGGTGGCAACATCTATGTCGAGACCGAAATCTCCGGACCAGCCAACCAGGGCATCCCCGGCGAGGGCGTGCTTGGCACGATCAAACACAAACACCTTGAAACCTCCAACGTCAGCCCGGTCAACGAGCTGGTCTCGCTGATTAAGACTCAGCGGGCGTTTGAGATGAACAGCCAGACGATCCAGGCTGCGGATGAGCTGCTGCAGACCGTTGGCAACCTACGAAGGTTCTAAGGACTAAGTGACTAAGTGTGGCGGCGGGCGGAGCTCGTCGCCTTGGGAAAACAAGGCAAATAAGGCTAGGAGGCCTGATATGCGACGAGACGAACCCGCGACGATGATGCACCTGATCCGACCCATGCTGCTGCTGATGGCTGCTGCCGTGCTGCTGCTGATTGCAGAAAGCGCTAAGAGCGATTCGCTGCGGGTCCACGATGTGGCTGGCTCGGATGGGCCCGAGGTTTTGTTGTCGCACATCGCTGAGCTTGAGGGCGAGTACGCCAATGGCTTTTCGAAGCTAGTCGTGGGCCGTTTTGTCGAGGGCGAGTCACAGATCGACATCAAGACCTCATCGATCCTCGAAGCGATCCGCGAAGAGGGCGGCAAGCTTGGCCTGTTAGACCTCAGCGGGTTCACGCGGGTCACGGTTCACCGCACGTTTAATACAACAGTTCAGGAGAGCGAAGTCGAGCCTGACCAAGAGCAGACGCCTTTGACGAATATCGAGTCATCAACGCGGGGTGAACCGGTGACGGTTTACACGCCCACGACGGTGAAGGCGTTGATTGAGCGGACGATTGCCGAGCGGGTCGGGATCGACTTAGCTTCGTTGAAGATCACGTTCAATGACCGTGACAGCGCGCTGCTTGGCCAGAGCGCGGTAGCGGGGCGGTTCGAGGTGCAGGCCATCGTAGAGCCGACGCTCGGCACGGTGACGTTTAAGGTCACCGGCTACAACGGCACGCAGGCCATTGACAATGGCAAGACGGTTTCAGTCCGTGTACAGCAGCGTGTCATCGCGGTGGTCGCGGGCGAAAAGATCGCGCGGGGCGACCTGATCAATCGACGCCAGGTCCGCCTGCGTGAGGTGTTCATTGATGATGCCCAGCAGCCTTACCTTGCCGACACGTCACTGGTCACCGGCCAGGTTGCGGCGAGCAGCATCAACCCCGGCGACCTCGTCACTGCGGGCTCCGTCAAGCTGCCCATCGCCGTCACCCGACGCCAGCGCGTCTCGGTGGAATTAGACACCGGCGGCATCAAAATCACGTTCAACGGCATCGCCCAGAGCGAAGGGGCGGTTGGCGAGACGATCGAAGTTCAAAACGCAAAGACCGGTCAACGCTTCAACGCGGCCGTCATCGCACGCGGCAAGGTCGCCGCAGGCGATGCGATTCAACCTAAGAAAGAAGACGAATGATGAATCAACGCAAATGGATCGCGATCACTATTTTCGGCACAACGCTGCTCGGCGGACAAGAGGCTGCCGCGCAGTCCTCTTCGTTGTACGCCACCTCGGATGAACAGGTCGACACGGTTGCTTTTCAGCGCTACCACCAGTCGCTGGACCGCACTCGGCGGTCACTGCCGGATGTTCATCCGGACGTGCCACGTTTTAGTGCGTACGTGAACATCCGCCCCGAGCCCCGCGAGTTCATGGTCAACGACCTGGTGACCATCATCGTCCGCGAGTCATTCGAGAGCGAGATGGACTCTGAGAAGTCCACCGAGAAGAGCGCAGAGCTTAGCGGCGGGATCACGCAGTTTCCTCGTCTAACGATCGCGGACCTTCTTGATCTACAAATCCCGCAGGGCACCGCCAGCCCGGCGCTGGTCGAACTGGGCTTTGAACGCAGCCACGAGGGCGAGGGCGAGTACGAGCGAACCGAGTCCATGACCGGCCGAGTCCGTGCCCGCATC
>JARFRI010000148.1 GCA_029287335.1 Phycisphaera sp.
GCGTTGGTCGGTTCGCCGGTGATGGGCGAGGTCATGGAGTTGCGGATTGCGAAGTAGGAGCGGAACATCTGCGCGAAGCCGTCGATGAGATAGAACGTGTTGGGCGGGGCGGAGGTGGGCATGTTTTTGTTGTCCACAGATTTCACAGATTGGCACAGATTTTAAGGCAGCGCTTCGCTTCACCACGGAGGCGCAGAGGGCACAGAGGGCACAGAGCAAGGCAGGAGGCATTGAGTCTGGTCATCAAAAAATACTCTGTGTCCTTTGCGATCTCCGCGCCACTTCGGTGGAGCGAAGCGTTTGCCTTTTGCCTTGAATCTGCGTCATCTGTGCAATCTGTGGAAGAAAACCGAATCACCAGTCAAGTGGTTTGAGCCAGGTGTTGCGGAGTGTGTCGAGGTCGATGTCGAGCAACTGGCCTTCGTCGGGTTTGCGGACGGTCAGGTTTTGGTGGTCGGCGAAGGTGCCGACTTGGCCGAAGGGCACGCCGGCTTTGAGGAGCTGTTCGACGGCCGTGCTTGTGTGGTCGGGGTGGACTTCGAGCAGGTATCGGCTGGGCGTCTCGGCGAAGCAGAGTTGGTCGGGCAGGCAGACGTCGTTGGGGATGCCCGCGAGGTCGAGGTCCAGGCCGATGCGCCCGGCGAAGGCCATCTCGGCGGCGGCGACGAGCAGGCCACCATCGGAGCAATCGTGCGCGGATTGGATCAGACGCTGGTCGATGAGGGATGCGACGGCTTTTGCATTGCGCGGACCGGCAGAGAGGTCTGCCTTGGGGATGGTGTCGGCTTGGTTGATCAGCTGGTTGAGGTGCGAGCCGCCCATGTCTGGGGTGGTGATGCCGACAATAAAGAGGGCGTTGCCCGCGGCCTTGGCGTCCATGGTGCGGGCCTTGGTCGCGTCGTTGACCATGCCGAGCGCAGAGATCAACATCGTTTGCGGGATGGTGATGAGCTGGCCGTCCTCAGCGGTGAACTGGTTGGAGAGCGAGTCCTTGCCGGAGACGAAGGGGGTCTGGTAGGCCATCGCACCGTCGTAGCAGGCTTCTGCCGCGCGGACGAGGGTGCCGAGCTGCCAGGGGTCGTCGCACTTGGCCCAACAGAAGTTGTCGAGGATCGCGATGTACTGCGGGTCGGCACCGACGCACACGGCGTTGCGCACGGCTTCGTCGATCGCGTGCAGAACCATCTGGTACGAGTCGCCGTCGGTCGCGCTGCCGGTGTGGTTGGCTTTCTCACTGACGTGCGGGGCCAGGCCGTTGGACAAGGCGATCGCGCGGTTGCTGTCGAGCTTGGGTCGGAGGACGGCGGCGTCGGATGGGCCATCGTTTTGTGCGCCGACGAAGGGCTTGACGACGGACGAGCCTTGGACCTCGTGATCGTATTGCCGGACGATCCAGTGCTTGGAGGCGATGTTGGGGTGGGACAGTAGGGCGAGGAGTTTGTCTTGTAGCGTTGCGTCTTTGGCGAGTTTACCTTTGGCTGCTTCGACTTTATAGCGCGGGTTGGTCGGCGACCAGGTTGCTTCGCGCGTCGGCATGGGGATGCCGTCGTGCATGAAGGATGTGGTGAGGGTACCGACCGCTTGGCCGTGGTAAGTGAGCTTGAGGGTGGGTTGGCCGCCCTCTTCGTAGCCGAAGTAGCCCAGGTCGCAGAAGGGGACGTCTTGTGCCAGGCAGAGTTGGCGGATCGTCTCGACGTTTTCCGCGGGGACGGCCAGGGGCATGCGTTCTTGTGCTTCGCTAATCCAGATCTCGGTGTAGCTGAGGCCTTGATATTTGAGTGGCGCGGTTTCGAGGGTGACGTAGGCGCCGACTTTTTCACCCATCTCGCCGACGGCGGAGGAGAAGCCGCCTGCGCCGCAGTCGCTGATGGCGCTAAAGAGGCAGCGTTCTTCGTTCGTTTCGGGATCGATGTAATCGCGGGCCTGGAGGATGACGTCGAGGGTCTTCTTCTCGGTGATGGCGTTGCCGATCTGTACCGCATGGTTGAATTCATCGGCGTGGGTGTCGGTGAGTTCATCGGAACTGAACGTAGCGCCGTGAATGCCATCCCGGCCGGTCGCGCCGCCAAGGATGATGATGCGGTCGCCGGGTTGGGGGTCGCCAAAGCATTTGTCGAGTGGGAGGATGCCGACGCAGCCTGCGAAGACGAGTGGGTTGCCTAGGTAGTCGTCGTGGAAGTAGACGCCGCCGTCGACGGTCGGGATGCCCATGCGGTTGCCATAGTCGCGGACGCCATCGACGACGCGGCGGAGGACGCGCTTGGGCGCGAGGACACCGGCGGGCAGGACGGTGGTGTCGGGGTGTGCGACGCAGAAGGTGTCGGTGTTGGCAATCGGCTTCGCGCTTAAGCCGGTGCCCATGATGTCGCGGATGCAGCCGCCGATGCCGGTGGCGGCACCGCCGTAGGGCTCGATGGCGGAGGGGTGGTTGTGGGTCTCGACCTTGATGGCGATGCCGTGGGTGTCGTCAAACTTGACGATGCCGGCATTGTCATCGAAGACAGAGACAAGCCAGTCGCCGATGCGCGGTATCTCTTTGAGTTTGAAGGTCGCTGCGGCGACGGTGGATTTGAGTAGGTTACCGATGGTGACGCTGCCGTCGGCGTTGGTGGTGTGGTTGGGTTTGCCGTCGAAGAAGGATGGGACGGGTCCATCAATGGTGTAGTTGATCGTTGCTTTGAGGGTCTTATGCACGCAGTGCTCGGACCAGGTCTGGGCGAGGGTTTCGAGTTCAACGTCGGTGGGCTCTCGGCCGGCGTCTTGGTAGTAATTCTGGATGCACTTCATCTCGTCGAGCGAGAGGAAGAGGTGGCCTTCACGGGAGAGGAGTATGAGCGCTTCGTCGTCGAGGTCACGGATGTTGGTGTGGCTTAGTTGGAAGTCGTAGGCGTGGCCGTGAGGAAAGGCGTCGGGGTGGTGCGGCGAGAGGAAGACGTCTTGGATGACGGGGTTGCCCAGCGCGGTCTCGGCGAAGCGGGTGAGTGCGTCGTCGTCGGCCTGACCAACAATGTCGTAGCGATCGCCGGTGGCGACGTAGACATTGGCCGGATCGATATTGGGGAACATCTCGCAGATGGCGTCGCGGGTGGACTCGGCAACAGGGTCCATGACGCCGGGCTTGTAGTGGACCTCGACGAGGTGGGCTTGGGCCGATGCGTCGGCGGTGCCGAGTTGGGCGGTCTGGATGATCGGGTCGGCGAGGAGCTCGCTGGCGATGGTCTGTGCCTGTTCATCCGACAGTGGGGCCTCGATGAGGAAGACCTTGGCGGCGGTGATGGACGAAGCGGCCGGGAGCTTTTCTTTGGCTTCGGCGACGGCGCGCTCGGCGATCGGGTCGGCTTGGCCGGGCTTGGCGGTGACTTCGAATCGCCAGACGTTGGCGGTGGTGTTTTGGCGGGTTGGATCGGTCGGCGCGGCGGTCATCGGTGCCCTCCATGGCGGCTTTGGGAAGGCCCATGATAGCGGCTTGAACGTGCTAGATTTATTCTGATACGACCGCATCATCCAGCCGACCAACCGCACCGTCAGGGACGGAGAACCAGTTGGGGTCGCTGCCGCCGTTGGCTTGCGGCAGCAGAGTCAATCGTGTGGGGTGGAAGCCCGGGTCGACACCCAGCGGGAGGGCGGGGTCGGTCAGGCGGTAGACGCTGCGGTAGGTCGGCAGGTAGACGAAGCCGTTGGCATGGCTGATCGGCGCGGGGTAGACGAGCACTAGTGTCGCGTCGAGTTTGCCATCGGTCACACGGTCGTAGCCGATGGCAACAGGCGGCAGGCGGTAGTCGGCCACTGGATTCGCGTCGCTGTCGATGAACTTTTGTGCAATCGCTCCCTCGGCCCGATCAAACGTAACACGGATCCACGCATCGAATTGCTCCGTGTTGCCGTTGACTTGATACCAACTCGCTAGCAGGTACGCGGGATAGAACCCATAAACGGGCTTCTCGGCGTAGGGCCTTAAACGCTTGGGGGTCTGCTGATTCTCAAAAAAATCATCGCGTTGAACTAGGTAGACCAGTTGCCGTAGGGCTTTCTCAACTTCCGGATCAATCGTCAGGTCCGTCTTTTTATATTCCTTGCCTGTCTCGGCGGCGACGAACGTGCTGTACTTCAGTGGCCTTGGCTTCACCGGCTGCATGAACCATTTTGCGCGCTGATCGTAATCGAGATTGACGCGAGCCGGGGTCGCTAGTGTGGCCTTGAAGGAGAAGTACGTGATCGTCGGCACAAGCAGGAACAGTGATAGCGTCAACACGACGAGCCAGCGCCCCGACAGCGTGGCGTGGTTGTGTTCAGCGGGTTGTGGGTTGGGGTCGCTCACAACATCAGTGTAGGCGAGTGCGGGGTGTCACTGCCGGGTCTGGCCGTTGCCGTACGCGACCCACTTGGTCGTGGTGAGGTCGTCGGCACCCATCGGGCCGCGGGCATGGAGTTTATCGGTGCTGATGCCGATCTCGGCACCCAGGCCGTACTGTCCGCCATCGGAGAAGCGGGTCGAGCAGTTGACGAAGGCATTGGCGGTGTCGATGGTTTTGACGAATTGGTCGGCGGCGGCGAGGTCGCGGGTAATGATCGCGTCGGTGTGTTTTGAGCCGTAGTGGTTGATGTGCTGGGCGGCTTGCTCCAGTGAATCAACGACTCGGACCGCGATGATCTTGTCGAGGTACTCGGCGGCCCAGTCTTCATCGGTCGCGGTCTTAGCCTGTGCGAATTCGGCTTGCGTGCGTGAGTCGCCGCGGATTTCGACGCCTAGCTTGGCCAGCGCTTCGCAGACTTTTTGAAGCACGCCATTGGCTGCCGCGTCGGCGTGGAACAGCAGTGTCTCCGCCGCATTGCACACGCCGGTGCGGTGTGTCTTCGCGTTGACACAGATATCGACCGCCATCTGCTCGTCGCAGTTGCTGTCGATGTAGACATGGCAGTTGCCGGTGTAGTGCTTGATCACGGGGATGTGGGCCTGCTCGACCACGGCCCGGATGAGCGACTCACCGCCGCGCGGGATGCACAGGTCGATCTTGCCTTCCATTTTCAGCAGCATGCCCACCGCAGCACGGTCGGTGGTCTCCACAAGCTGCACGGCAGCGGGGTCGATCCCCGCCGCCGCGATACCTTGCTGAACGCACTTGGCGATGGCTTGATTGGAGTGCATCGCTTCTTTGCCGCCGCGAAGGACGGTGGCGTTGCCGGACTTGAGGCACAGCGCCGCGGCGTCGGACGTGACGTTGGGGCGTGACTCGAAGATGATCAGCACGACCCCGATGGGCACGCGCAGCTTCTGCAATTTGATCCCGTTGTCCAGCACGCGTCCCTCGATCACCTTGCCCACGGGGTCGCCCTGGTCGGCGATCTGGTCCACGGAGTCGGCCATGGATGCGATGCGTGCATCAGTTAGTTCGAGGCGGTCGAGCATGGCGGGGGATAGGCCCGCGGCTTTACCCGCTTCAAGGTCTTTGGCGTTGGCTGTTTGTAAAGCATCCTTGCTATTGCGGATGGCCTTGGCCATGGCACGTAAGGCATTGTTGCGCTGTTGGCCTGAGGCCATGGCTAATGAACGTGATGCCGCCAAAGCGCGGTCGGCAAGCGTGTCGCAGTAAGCGGTCAGATCAGTGGCGGGCTGGGCAGTCGTCGTAGGCATCTCACTTAGTTTACACCGTGACTTTGTGCTTGGCTTTGTTAGCCGGCGGGCTTGTCCCGCCGAGGCAGAGGACGCGATCGGCCCGACAAGCGGGCCGGCTAACCATTGATCATTGACAGCTTTGTTTCGATCGGTCGAAGCGCCCGATCAATTCGCCGGCGTCTGGCGCGGGATGACCTTGATCGCGACACGCACGATTTCCGAGGTGAGCACCACGCCACGCGGGGCGATGATGTCTACGGCCTTACTGATCACGCCGCCGTTAGCGACCGCGGCGTCGGCCTCTTCGTTGCTGAACCGGACCGACGCCCAGACGTCCTTGCTGGCGGGGTCTTCCTTGATCAAGGCGATTTGATCACGTGGGCCCTCCAGTTCGAACGTTGTAATGAATCGGTCGGATTCTTCGAGTTCGATGATGTATCGCTCGTTGATGGAGGGGGGGTAGCTCAGCAGGATCGGGCGGCGATCGATCTGGACGGTGTCGCGATCGTCTGCGACGGTGACGAGTAAATCAACAGAAGAGATGGACCGGGGTAGTCTCGCAATGGCGTCAGGCAAGATCAGCGGCACGCCGGTGAGTTGCTGTGAGATGCCCTTGTCTAGTGATGCGACATCGTCTTCGCCGATCCGTGCGATCGCGTAGGCCTCGCCTAGCGCCTGTGCCTGACTCGCGAGCATGGTGATACGGACGCGTGGTGACTGTTCGGTCTCGGTGAAGGTGGCGGCGGCGAGTTTGATCGGGCCGGTCTCCTGCTGGATCTTGATGGGCAACTGCACTTCCACATATTTTTCATAGGTCACTGAGATGCGCTCGGGCGTCACGCCCTTGACGTTGATCCCAAGCTCGGCAAGTCGCTCAGACTGTTCGATCTGATTACGGATATCGATGTCTCTGGTTTGTAAATCCAGTGACTGATCGACCGGCAGCGTGATCATAAACACCTCGTCACGGGCCTCGTCGAACTGCTGGTATTGACCGTTGGAGCCATCGAAATCAACGAGCACCGTGATCGGCTCGCTGGGCGTGATCAGACCTTCGGCCCCCGCGGGCAGGACAAACTGCACACGCACCGACTGCTCGGTGTAGGTCTCGATGTTCGCGTCCTCGGCATAGAGCCAGACCAGCATCGCGACAACCGTCACGGTCAACAGCGTTGCGGCTTGGCTCAATAGGTTCTTCATCGGGGCTTTGTGTTCCTGGTCGTATTACGCTGCGGGCTTGTCACTGGTTTCAGGTTCGGTCGGGGCGAGTTCGGTGTCGAGGTCCTGGACGGGTCTGTCGTCAAGTTCGACCTTGTTCATCCCTTCGCTTAGCGCGCTGCGCAGGTCCGACACACTCAGGCCGGATCGGAGTTGGCCTCGCTCGGCGATACTGATCTTGCCGGTCTCTTCGCTAACGACGATGATGAGCGCGTCCGCTTCGTTACTCAGGCCGACGGCGGCGCGGTGCCGGCTGCCCAGTTCCTGGGCCATGTCGTTGCCCTCGGCCAGCGGGAACTGCACACCCGCCGCGATAATCCGGTCGCCACGGATGATGACACCCATATCGTGCAGCGCCGAGCCGGGCCAAAACAGCGTATTCAGCAGTTGTCGGCTGACTTCGGCATCTAGGCGTGTTCCCGCTTCGACGATACCCTTCAGGCCGACTTGTCTTTGGATTGCGACAAGCCCGCCGATCTTGTTGCGTGAGAGGTAATCCACCGACGCGACCAATTCTTCGACCACCCGCTCACGGCGCAGGCCCGTTCGGCCGAACCAGCCGCCCTCGCCGATGCGCACCAGGGCGCGGCGGAGCTCGGGTTGGAAGACGATGACCAGCACGAACGAGATGAACGCGAGCACGTTGGTGTACAGGAAATTGAGCCGTTCGAGCGTCTCGCTGCCGCCGGGGAAGAGACGCAGTGTGAGCGTGCCGATGATCATGATCAGTGCGACGCCCCAGACGACTCGCGCGCCGCGCGTTCCTTTCAGAAAACGGACGATGAGGTAGACGACGACCCAGATGACAGCCAGCTCAAACAGCACCGCGAAGGGCTCGCTGCCGAAGTAGCCTTGAATACGTTGCCAGACTGCGTTAATCCCGTTCTGCAATGCGGACTCGTGGTGCGGGGGGTGGGTGCCTAATCTAAGATTTTATCGTCGGATCGGTGCGTATCACGTTCACTAACCCTGGGATTACGAATTTTGTATAACCGGCCCGATAAGATCGCTCAAGCAACGCGATCGCGGCACCTACGACCGAGCGTCGCGAGAACGGGCTATACGCCTGAGCCGAAACGGACCTTGTGGTTGCTGCCTGAATGCCATGCGTCTGCTCGTTTCTCGCTCATCGTTCAGCCTCACGAGACCATGATCTTGTCCGCTGCCGACAGGCCCAGTGTCGTGGGGTTGCGTCGGCCGACCTTCAGGGTGACCGCGTCTGCGTCTTCGTTGATATCGACGATGTGCAGCTTGGTGTCGGGCAGCAGGCCTAACGATTCGGCCAGTTTGAGGAAGCTCGGGGCGGTGTCCAGCAGTCGCCCGACGGTCACGCGCTGTCCAGGTTTGCAGCGTGATAACGGCCGCATCGCGATGCGGCGCATCTTGCCGTTGGCCGGTGGGATGGGTGAGCCGTGCGGGTCGGTGGTGGGGTGGCCCAGCAGGGCGTCGAGCCGATCAAGCACTTTTTCGGAAATCGCGTGCTCCAAGACCTCTGCCTCCGCATGGACCTCGGCCCAGTCCAGCCCCAGGTGCTGGACGAGGAACGTCTCGACGATGCGGTGCCGGCGCAGTACCCCCAGCGCGACCTTTTCGCCTTTCGCGGTGAGCCTTGCACCGCGGCGGGGGGTGTAGCGCATCAGCCCGTCGTCGGCGAAGCGTTTGACCATCGTCGTCGCGGTGCCCGGCGTGACGCCGACGCTGTCTGCAAGCTGACCCAGCGGGATCGGCGTGCGGTCGTCGCTGCGCTGCTGGAGTTGATAAAGCTCTTTGAGGTAGTTTTGTGCGGTGGTGGTCTGTGGCATGGTTGACATCGCGGTAATTGACGTTATGATAACTCACCATGAAAACTTTGAACGTTCAAAATGCAGACTTCGTACAATCAATATCCGTTTGGGCTGCGATCCTGGTCTCCGCCAGCGTATTCGCGCAGCAGGCCGAGCCCGGCAGGCAAGCCCCCGTCGACACACACGGACACGAACTGGTTGAGGTCGGGCCATCGCTCTGGGAGCGTAACCACCTGCTGGACGAACCGGCCGGGGCGCGCTCATCGCTGGAGGAGGCGGGGGTGGTGATTGACGCGGTGCTCTTTGCGGACCTTTCCAAGAACATCAGCGGCGGCGTCAACCCCGCGGGGACATTCCGCCACCTCTTCGATTTCTCGATCCAGTGGGACCTTGCGCCCTTGCTCGGTGTGGAGGGCGGCACCTTCTTCGTCGACTTCCAGACCCAGGAAGGCCAGGACGGCTCGGTCGAGACCGGCGACTTGCAGGCTTACTCCAACATCGATGCCCCGGACTTCACCGCGCTGTACGAAGTCTGGTACCAGCAATTGCTTTTTGACGGGGCGGCACGTATCAAGGCGGGTAAGATCGATGTCAATGCAGACTTCGCGTTTGTTGATAACGGCGGGGAGTTCATCCATTCTTCGCCGGGCTTTAGTCCAACGATCTTTGTGCTGCCGACGTACCCCGACCCGTCTTTCGGGCTCATGGGTTTTGTTGGCGAGGGCGGGGGCTTGTATGCCGGCGGCGGCGTTTTTGACGGGGCGCTGCAGGAAGGCATCTCGACGGGCACACGCGGGCCTTCAACCTTGTTTGGCGACCCGGCGGACCTGTTCCTGATCGGCGAGGCGGGCTATGTCTGGGGTGATGAAGATGATGCGCAACTGCCCGGGCGAATCGCGGGCGGCCTCTGGCACCACACCGGCGGTTTCGCGACCTTTGCAGGCGGTGTGGAGGACGGCACGACGGGGCTGTACCTCGTCTTCGATCAACAACTGTATGCCGAGCCGGGGGGCGATGGTCAGGGCGTCTTTTTCTTCGCCCAGTATGGCTACGCCGACGCCGAGGTGAGCGCGGTGGAGCACCATGTCGGCGCGGGCGTGCAATGGGTCGGCCTGATCCCCGATCGGGATGCGGACGTGGCGGGGCTGATGTTGAGTTATGCCAGGCTCAGCGATGAGGCCGGCGCGGGGTTCACGGATGACGCGGAGACGGCGGTCGAGTTGTTTTACAAAGCACACCTCACGCCCTGGCTGTCGCTGAAGCCCGACCTGCAGTACATCGCCAACCCCGGCGGAGCGGGCCTGGACGATGCCTGGGTGGCCACGCTGCGATTAGAACTGGTTTTTTGAGTTTGATACTTTGAATGGTCAAACCTACTAGAATGAACTTTCAACAAAGGAATACAATGAGACTCGCTCAAAATAGGATGAAGATGGCTATGCTCGCGTTTGCCTTGCTAATGAGTATGGTCTTTGTCAGCGGCTGCGGCGGTTCGGATGTAAAGGGCGGCGATGATCGGCCTACTGTCGTCACGACGACGACGATGATCGAAGACCTCGCCCGTGTCATCGGTGGTGAAGAAGTCAACGTCATCGGCATCATGAAGACCGGCGAAGACCCGCACCTCTACGATGTCAAGCCCAAGGACGCGACGACGATTCGCAAGGCCGACCTTGTCCTGATGAACGGGCTGCACCTGGAAGCGACGCTCGACACGATTGTTAAAGAACAAGCGGCTGGAAGGTATGTCGCGCTCGCCGAGCAGCAGGGCATCACGCCGCTGAGCGGTGCCGATGGTCTTGAAGTCGCCTCGGACCCGCACTGCTGGATGGATACGCGTTTTTACGGGCTATACGCGATTGAGGCCGCCGCCGCGTTGAGTGAGGTCGCGCCCGAGCACGAAGCGTTGTTTAAGGAGCGACTGCTTGCCTATCTGGATGAATTGATCGAGTTGGACGCGTGGATCAAAGCACGCTTCGACGAAGTGCCCGAGCAGCAACGTGTGATCGTCACCGGACACGACGCATTCGCCTACTTCGGAAGGTCCTACGGCATCGAGGTGCATGGGCTGATCGGCATCAGCACCGAACAGGATCCCACGCCGCAGGATATCGAGCAACTCAAACGACTCATTCGCGACAACGGCATCCGCGCGGTGTTCCCCGAGAGTTCGCTGGGAGGCAGCCTGATTCAGCTCCTAGACAAGGTCGCGGCCGACACCGGCGCGGTCGTTGGTAAGGAGTTGCACAGCGACTCGCTCGGCGCGCCGGGCACGGCTGCGGGGACGTACCTCGGCATGATGCGTCACAATACGAACACCATCGTCGATGCGCTCAAGGGCGGCCGAGAATGATCGAACACGCGAGCACACAAGTTGAAACAGCCATCGCCGCGGTCCGAGCAGAGGGCGTGACAGTCGCGTATGACGCCCGGCCGGTGCTGCGCTCGGTGTCGTTCACCGTGCCGCGCGGCGGGATGGTCGGCGTCATCGGCCCCAACGGCGCGGGCAAGAGCACACTGCTTAAGTGCATGCTCGGGTTGATCAAACCCGACTACGGCCACATCGAGATCTTCGGTCAGCCCGCCAAGGAAGCCCGCCGCGAGGTCGCGTATGTGCCACAGACCGAGGCGGTGGATTGGGACTTCCCGGTGACGGTGCAGGATGTGGTACTGATGGGCCGAGCGCTGGAGGGGTTTCTCGGTTGGCCTCGTCGTAAGGACCACGAGCGAGCACATCACGCGCTCGAGCAAGTCGGCATGACACCGTTTGCCCGCCGGCATATCCGCCAACTCTCCGGCGGCCAGCAGCGACGTGTCTTCCTCGCACGGGCGCTGTGCCAAGAGGCGGAGTTACTGCTGCTCGACGAACCATTCGCTGGCGTCGATGCGTCATCGGAGCAAGCGATCTTTACGCTGATCGACGATATCCGCGACTTAGGTAAGACCGTGATCGTGGTGAACCATGACCTGTCGATCCTCGAGCGATTCGACCATGTGCTGATGCTCAATCAGCGGGTCATTACGCACGGCCCGCCGAGCGAGGTTGTTAACGACGCAAACCTCTCGGCGACGTATGGCGGCCGGCTCGCGCTGCTCGATGAGGCGGACGAAACACTGCGACAACGCATTGCAAAGGAAGACAAGCATCTTACTCGCACAGCTCCAGATTGATTCCAGCCAGATCTTCGCACCGTGGCAGTACTGGCTCCCGCAAACGCTGGGCAGTATCGCCATCGGCGTGACGTGCGGTGTGTTGGGATGCTTCGTCGTGCTGCGACGCATGGCATTGATCGGCGATGCGCTATCGCACTCGATCCTGCCGGGCGTAGTGGGGGCCCTGTTGTTGTTTGGGTTGGTCGGTGCGAACGAAAAGTGGCTACCACTGTGGCTGCTCGGCGGAGCGATGGTCGCGGGACTCTTAACCGCTGTCATCATTAGCATCGTCCACCGTCATAGCCGAACCAAGGAAGACTCTGCCATCGGTATCGCGTTTACCGCCATGTTTGCGCTCGGGCTTATCGCGATCAGTTCCCTGCCCCGCGGCACGCACTTCGACCTTAAGTGCTTTGTCTATGGCGAACCTTTAGCCATCGCGGCACCGGACCTCTGGCTCATGGGCATCATCTGCCCGTTGGTGCTGCTCATCGTCGCGCTGATGTACCAACGCCTCAAGCTCATCAGCTTCGACCCGATCGGGGCCAGCGCACTGGGTGTCCCGGTGCAATTCGTCCACTACCTGCTGATGGGCATGTTGGCGGCGACGATCGTCGCGGGCATTAAGTCCACCGGCGTCATCCTCGTCGTCGCCATGGTCATCACCCCTGCCAGTGCCGCGTACCAACTGACCAACCGCCTATGGGTCATGCTGCTCCTGGCTGGCTCGATCGGGGGGCTGTCAGCAGGTCTTGGCATGATGTTGGCCTTTACCGTCAACGCACCGACGGGGCCGTCGATGGTCGTCGTCGTCGTGATCCTCTTTATCCTGGCGGTGCTGCTCAGCCCGAGCCACGGCTGGGTGTTCGATCAAGTGCGAAAGAGCAGGCTCGCACAGCACGTCGCGCAGGAGGATGTCCTAAAGGCCGTCTACCGACTCGGTGAGCAGAGAATCGACGACCCCGAACCCGTCGGTGAAGAGACCGGCCTGCCACCTTCGCGCATCCGTAAGTCGATCACCAGACTCGTGCAAGAAGGTCTCATGCGCGTCACCAATGGCGTCGCCGCGCTGACCGATGCCGGGCAAAAACACGCACAGGAACTCGTCCGCGCTCACCGCTTGTGGGAGACGTACCTCGTCGAGAAGGCGGGCGTCGATCCGTCGGTGGTGCATGACCAGGCGGAACTGTTGGAACACGCCCACGAACTGGCCGAGGCGCTCGACAAGAAACTCGGTAAGCCCGAGAAAGACCCCCACGGCTCACAGATCCCGCGCGGTTAAGGTGAAGATTCTTCAAGCGCCGGTTGATCAGTTAGTGAAGAGCCTTGGCTATCGACGTCATTTAACTCAGTGTCATCAGCCGGCGTTGGCTGGTTCGGTATGGACTGAAGGACGCTTGGACTGGCTTGCGCGGGCACGGCGATGGATGAAGAACCAGAGTCCGCCATAGACAGAAAAAACACTGAGCCGCAACACCCCAGTGTCAGAAGCCCGCCACAGATCAAGGTCAGCGCGATCCCCGTCTTTCTTGAGCCGGACGCCCCGCGGTTGATGCCGACCATACGCAGGTCCGCGCCGCACTCGGGGCAGTTAAGCGCTTCGAGTCCGCGCACCGCGTAACCACAGCCGCCACAGGCCATCTCGCCTTTTGTGCCGCCTTTGCCGCTGGTGATCCACAGGATGATGCCGTAGACCAGCCCGCCGAGGATCAGCAGTAAAAGAAGCAGGGGCAGCAGTGCGATGGTCGCGGCAGGTGTAGCGCTCATGGCCGTAAGATACCGCATCCCCACCCCGTCCAGCTACCATGCCTGCAACGATGACCGACCATGTCGCCCGCATTATTGATGTCACGAAGGTTTACCAGAAGGACAAGGCCGCGCCGCCGGTGCATGCACTGCGTGGGGTTGACCTTGACGTCCCGCGGGGCCAGTACCTTGCGATCATGGGGCCGTCGGGCTCTGGCAAATCGACGCTCATGAATATCATCGGTGCGCTGGATCGGCCGACCGAGGGGCAATACCTGCTTGACGGCGACGACGTCGCGAAGATGGAAGATGAACAGCTCAGCAAGGTGCGCGGCAAACGGTTGGGCTTTGTGTTCCAGGCCTTTAACTTGATCCCGCAGTTGACGGTGTTGGATAACGTCGTCGTGCCAGTGTTTTATCAGGGGATACCCGCCAGTGAGCGACGCGATCGAGCCGAGGCGGTGTTGAAACGCGTCGAGTTGGGTGATCGATTGTCGCACCGTCCCAGCCAGTTGTCCGGCGGTCAGATGCAGCGCGTCGCGATCGCACGTGCACTGGTGAATGAACCGAGTCTTCTACTGGCCGACGAACCCACGGGCAACCTGGACACGAAGACCGGCGACGCGATCCTCGCGTTGTTCGACGAACTGCACGAGCAAGGCCTCACTATCGCCATGGTCACCCACGACCCGGCCATGGAAAAGCGCGTGCAACGGATCGTGCGATTACTGGACGGCTTGATCAGCCAAGATGTTGCGGGCGGGAAGACGGTGCTGGTTTAGTTCACGGATTTGAGGTAACAAGGCAGCGCTTCGCTTCACCACAGAGGCACAGAGATCGCAGAGAACACAGAGCAAGGCAAATATCTTTTTTCGATAAGGTTTTTGGGATTGCTCTGTGCAATCCGTGTGCTCTGTGCCTCTGTGGTGAAGCGAAGCGCTGAATTGAATCAGTAGATATGTGTGCGATCTGTGGATGAAAACTAAATCCCATCCGCCTGTTCGTATTCCTTGAACTCGCCGCGTGCGCTTGCTTCGGCGACGTACTTCTCAAACTCCTTGTGCTGATAGCTGATGAAGATGAACGCGTGCTGGAGCGTGAGCCACTCGATGTCGGTTTGGTCTTCACCGAGGTCTTTGCGCATCCGATTAAGTTCGGCCAAAAGGGGTTCTGGTTTCATGTCGGCATGATAGAGCAAGAAAAAGCACGATGTGCTACTGCTTGCTTGCCGGGTCGCTTTCTTCAGCGAAGCGGTGGGCCTTGAGCATTTCCAGGCCGAAGGCCTGACCCATCGCGAGCAGGCCCTTGGTGCTGTAGTGGACGGTGTCCTTGAGCAGTTCCATGCCTTCGGTGGGGACCATCCAGACGTTGGCGATCGCTCGGTCGTCGCCTGATCGGCCGTCGGCCTGAGCCATGCGCTCACGGATCAGATCGCGATGCGTAAAGCGATCAAGCGCGGGCTCATAGGGCAAGACCTGGCCAAACACGAACGGGACATTGTTGCCGCCGGCGAAATCGTCTTCGAGGCGCTGCTTGAGTAACGCCAGCGACTTGTCGTAACGGCCGGCCGAGACCTCGTGTTTCGCATCGGCTTCGCCCTGCATCCAGATGATGCCTTGGAGCTCTGGGCGGTAGCCATCGTCTTTGAGTTGTTGCATGGCTTTGGTGACGTGGGCGTAAAGGCGTTTGTAGTGCAGGCCGATGTTGGGGTCGTTGGTTGATGTGCCGGGGTAGAAGGTCGTGCGGTTGGGGCCGGGTTCGGGTCCGACCCAGCCGCCGCCGTTTGCGCTCGGCTTGGTCCAGCCGGCGTCAAGAGGTTGGCCGCTGAGGGCGAACTTGATGAGGTAGATGTTGGGTCGCCCCGGTTGGTTGTTGCGGAGGTAGTGTGCCAAGCCGATCTCGGGGCCGAAGCGGCCGGCGGTGCCCGCCTCGACGGTGGCGTACTTGCCTTGCTTGTAAATGAATGCGCCGTCGATGGGCTGTTGCCAAGCGGCGGCGAGTTCTTTGGCCTGACCCGAACCGACCATATTGGACTGGCCCGAGAGGATGTAGACCCGCGCGACGGGGGGCGTGTCTGATACTTGCGTGGTGCTCTGGGCAAGGGTCGGGAGCCAGATCATGCAGGACAGCAAGAGGGTGACAATTAATCGGGTTGGCGTTGTGATGGGATGCATCGCTAGATTCCTGTGTGGTTCGCGGTCGCTTCATATAATACGGCGATGCATATCCAAGACGTTTTTCAGCGCCACAGCACCACGTTCTCCTTCGAGTTTTTCCCGCCTAAATCCGAGGAAGCGGCGGAGGCTTTGTATCAGTCGATCGCTGAGTTAAAGACACTCAAGCCCTCGTTCGTCTCGGTGACCTACGGGGCCGGGGGCTCGACTCGCCAGCGGACGCACGACCTAGTGATCCGCGTGCGGAAGGAACTCGATGTCACAGCCGTGCCACACCTGACGTGCGTCTGTCACAGCGAACAAGACATCCAAGACATCCTCATGCGGTACGCGGATGAAGGGGTGACGAACATCCTGGCACTGGGCGGCGACCCGCCAAGGGACTTGGAGAAGTACAACAAGGCGGACGACGCCTTCCAGCACGCGGCGGACCTGGTCAGCTATATCCGCAAGTTCCCGCATCCTGATTCGCGCGGCTTTGGCGTCGGTGTCGCGGGCTTCCCCGAGGGTCACCCGGCAACGCCCAACCGCCTGCTGGAGATGGACTACCTCAAGGCGAAGTGCGACGCGGGGGCGGACTACATCGTCACGCAGTTGTTCTTCAATAACGCCGATTTCTACGACTTCCGAGAGCGATGCGAGTTGGCGGGGATCACGGCCCCGATCATCGCGGGCATCATGCCGATCACCTCGGGCAAGGGCATGAAACGTATGGCCGAGTTGGCCGCGGGCTCGCGTTACCCGGCGAAGCTTCTGCGTGCGATCGATCGATGCGGCGGCGACGAGGAGGCGGTCAAGCGCGTCGGCACCCACTGGGCGACCGAGCAGTGCAGAGACCTCCTGGACCACAAGGTGCGTGGCATCCACTTCTACACGCTTAATCAATCCGGCGCGACGCGTGAGATCTACGCCAACCTCGGCGTGTCCGACAGCGTAGCGCTCGGTGGCGGGTAAGCGTCATGGTTCGCGAGTTCCGGAATTTATCGTGAAAACATACGTATCGACCATATTGGTGTTCATGGCGTTGTCATTACTCGCGTTGCCTGCAAAGGCAGAGCGGCGTGCGCTGCGGCCCAATATCGTCTTCATCCTCGCGGATGACTTGGGCTATGGCGATGCGCAGTGCTACAACGCGGATTCAAAAGTCCCGACGCCGAACATCGACGCGCTGGCGAAGCAGGGGATGCGTTTTACCGATGCGCACACGCCTTCGTCGGTGTGTACGCCGACGCGGTATGCGTTCTTAGCCGGTCGGTACACATGGCGGACACGCTTGAAGTCCGGCGTGCTGTGGGGCTGGGACAAGCCGTTGTTGGAAGACGATCGCACGACGCTGCCGGAGATGCTGCGTGGGACGCATGCGCAGTACGCGACCGCCGCGATCGGCAAGTGGCACCTGGGCTGGGTGTGGATGGGGCAAGATGGTAAGCCGATTCAAGGGCGCATCCCGCGCAACCAGGCGAGCAAGGCGGCTGAGATGGTGGACTTCACCAAGCCTGTCGGCGGCGGGCCGACGGAGCACGGTTTTGATTCATATTTTGGCGATGATGTGCCGAACTTCCCGCCTTACACGTTTATCGAAAACGACCGCTTGCAAGTGATTCCAAGCGAGATGAAGCCGAACACGATGTTTGGCGATCCCGGACCGATGTCGCCGGGCTGGGACTTGCAGGTGGTGCAGCCGACGATTACGGCGAAGGTGATTGAGTACATCATGAGCCGTGAGCAGCGGGGCGAGCCTTTCTTTTTATACATGCCGTTGAACATCCCGCACACGCCGATCGTCCCGGACAAGCCTTACCTGGGTAAGAGCCAGGCGGGTCGCTACGGCGACTTTGTCGCGCAGGTCGATGGAATCGTCGGACGGGTGATGCAGGCGTTGGAGGAGGCGAAGCTTTCGGAGAACACGATCGTTGTGTTTACGAGTGACAACGGCTCGCCAGCACGGGACGGGCACGCGAAGCCGGATGCGCAGGGGCGGGTGAAGGGCGCGACGCATCACTCCGTCACGAAGAACCACGGCCACGTCCCCAACGCGCCGTGGCGTGGGCTCAAAGCCGACATCTGGGAGGCCGGCCACCGCGTGCCGCACATCGTCCGCTGGCCCGGCGTGGTCCAGGCCGGGAAGGTCAACGATGAGCTGATCTGCTTGGTCGATTGGTACGCGACACTGGCGGATATCCATGGCGTCAAGCTTGCCGACGACCAGGCGGAGGACAGCTTCAGCTTCTTCAACCTGCTCAATGGCGGGACCGTGCCCAACCGAAAATCGCTCATCCACCACTCGGGCAATGGCACCTTCGCCATCCGTAGAGGCGACTGGAAACTGATCGAAGCCAACCTCGGCTCAGGCGGATTCAGTAAGCCCAGCCGTATCAAGCCCAAGGCCGACGGCCCGCAGGGTCAGCTGTACAACCTTGCGGATGATCCCAAGGAAACGAACAACCTTTGGCTTGATCAACCCGACAAGGTCAAGGAACTATTGGACGAACTCAACGCGATCCGCAACGCGGGTCGGAGTCGGTAGGTAGAATCTCGTCATGGCAGGATCTATTGTTCCCTTACCGGTGATGCTCGACGAGGAAGATCGTAAGATCTATGAAGCCCTCGAGCCGCCGAAGACGATTGTTGTTCGTTACGGTTATCAGCGCAAGATCGCGGAGCTGCCCTACAGTGGCGACGCGACGCCGGGGTGCGGGTCTAAGCTCGTCGCGGTGACGCCGCGGGGCACGGAGGTCGTCGAGATGCTCACGACCACCTGCGGCAACTCGGGCTGTGGCAAGAGCGTGTCGCGCGATCAGATGCGCGACTACATCGACAAGTCCGGCGGCAAGCAGTTCCCCTTTACGAATCAGGGCCGGGTGCTGCGTGTCGCGACGGTCGAGGATATGAACGAGAACGCGAAGCTTGAGAGCCGGCGTCCCGACCTCGTTCGGCTGTGCAAGTCGCTGATCAACGAGTTGAAGCTGGACATGAAGCTCGTCGAGGTCGAGTCGGTCCTCGGCGACGAGCAGATCGCGTTCTACTTCTTATCTGAGAACCGTGTCGACTTCCGCGAGCTGGTCAAGCGTTTGGCCAGCGAGCTGCACACGCGCATCGAGATGGTACACGTGACCGATCGCGAAGAGGCCCGGCTGGTCGCGGACTATGAGAAGTGTGGCCAGCACTGCTGCTGCCGACAATTCCTGAAGGTGCTCAAGCCCGTGTCGATGCGATCGGCCAAGGTGCAGAAGAACACGCTGGACCCGCAGAAGATCAGTGGCCGGTGTGGTCGGCTCATGTGCTGCCTGCGCTACGAGGACGAGACCTACAGCGACCTGAAGAAACAACTGCCGCACCGCAAGTCGCTGGTCGAAACGATCGACGGCGTGGGTATCGTGCTCAGCACGCAGATCCTGACGCAGCTCGCGCTGGTGAAGGTCGGCGCCCAAGCACCCGCGGCGTACCCGGTCGAGGACCTGCGCGTCTTGAATAATGACGAGGTCAAGGCCTGGCGCGAAGAGAACGGCGACCCGGTCCAAGCGGCCAAGAACCCCGGCCGACCACGCAGCGATAACCAACGCCAAGGCGGCCCACGCGGCAAAGACAAGGGCGGTCCGCGCAATGATCGCGGCAGCGCTCAGAGCAGCGGCAACACCAGCAACCCATCCGACACCAAGCCCCGGCGTCCCCAGCCCGGCAAACCTTTGACCGACCAGGAAGTCGAGTCTAAGGAAGGCGATAACAGCGCGGACATCAAGCCCGCGGGCTACAGCAACGACGCAAACGCTGCGGATGCTGGTGGTGATAACGCTGGTGGCGACAAGCCGAAGAAGAAGCGCCGCCGCCGACGCCGCAAACGCAAGGGTGGCCCGGGCGGTGATGGCTCAGGGCCGAATCAACCTTCGGGTGATTGATCGGTGCGATCGCATCTGTCACTGTTGTAGGGGTGGCCGTGGTGGAGCCTGAGCGACCCCACGGAACCATCTCCTCTGTTGTTCATTGATGACGGTTTGTTCCGGAGGCTCGCGGACTCGACCCCGGCCACCCAGCCTGAAACTGTAATGCGCTGTTTCAAAACGACACGCTTGTTATTCCGCGTCTTTCGTGTATTTCAGCGTCTGCACGACCGCGTCAAAGGCGGCGGTCTGCTCGGGTTTGCCTGCGTCGTAGCGGCAGGTGAAGAGGATCGCGTCTTCCTCGCCGAGGATGGTCATGTAGTAGCAACTGCCGTAGCGGTCGCCCTCACTGGCGGGCGTGTGGATGCGCCAGATCATGAGGCCGTTGCTTTGCAGATGGCTGATCTCTGCGTCGCCCCGGGCGCGGATTTCCCGACGCCCCAGGCGGAAGATCTGCATGTCTTCGCTGTCCTGATGTACGGGGCTGGTCATGCCTTTGTCCCGTGGGTAGAGCGTGAAGAGATCGGCGTTCATGCCTAGCCCGGCCTTGCCGACACCCCACTTGGCGGTGCGTGCGTTACCTCTTTGAAAAATGAACTCTGTCGACGGTTTGAACCGCCAGTCGCCGAACTCATAGGACTCACCCAGGAAGCGGTCGTACGACCCGTCGGCCTGCCATGGTTTGTATTGTTCGAGCAGCGTGTCATCGGGCTTGGGCGAGTAGGTGAACGGCTCGATAGCAATCTCGGTCGGCTCGGTCTCGACCGGTTCGTTCTCAATCGCTTCGGGTTGCGTCAGCGGCGGCGTGTTGTTGGGGCGATCAATCGTCTCTTGGCCGGGGGTGACGGAAGGGTTGCGTCCGGGTGGCGTTAACGCGGTGCGGTCGACGCGCGGCGTGGGTAAAACGACGATCTGTGTGGGCTTGGGCGTCGATGCTCGGGTCGCCTGCTCGATGAACTCGCGACGCTGAGCCTGCATCTGGCGGTCGCGTTCCATCTGAGCTTGGAGGCGTTGGTTGGACTGTCGGATGAGGGCATCGGACTGCGCGTTGAGCTGCGCATTCAATGCCTGATTGCGCTGTGCGAACTGGCGTTCTCGTTGTTGTGTTTGGGACGCTAATTCACGCTGGCGGTTCGCCTCATAGTCCGGATGAAGCGGGGAACTGATGGGCGGGGGCGGTGGTGCGGGGTCAAAATAGCCGCGTCGATCGAGAATGTTATAGATTTTGGCACCGCCGACCACGACGATCAAGATCGCACCGCCGATGCCGATTTTGTTGTATTCCATCTGCCAATGTCCCCGCGTGAGTGTCTATTCACCAAGATTTTGAGTATCGCGGCTGCCACCAGCGATGTCAAGGATTACTCGACTCGAAACGATGGCGGGATGGCGATAAAGCGGTGCTATTGGGCTTCATCAACGGCGGGCAGATCAAGTGCCGGGTCTTCGATCGTGATGAGCAGCACGGTGCGGACGGGCTGTCGGATGCGTGTGCCGGTGAGCAGGGTGCTGCCGAAGCTTGTTGTCATCGGCGGGGCGATGCGTTGGATACGCGGCTTGGCGGGCTGATCAACAGATTCAATTGTTGGTGCGGGTCGATCCTCGCGCGGCTCATCGTCATCCCCACCATCGCCAACCGGTCGAAGGTGCAGCGGCGGCGCGGCCGGGTCGCTTGAGTCGGCCGCGAGCACAGCGGTCGAGGTCTGCAGCGACAATCGGCTGGTCTCAGGCGATTCGCTGGGCGGGTCCTCTTCGATCACCTCGCCCATCGGCCAGGGCCAGTGCAAGCCCACCACCGCGATCTGATCCTTGCCCAGCGTCACCCGCAGCGACAACTCTTCGTAGATCCGCCCATCCAATTCTTTTTGGATGGGGTCGCGTGGGATCAGCCCCAGCGGCGAGGGGATGTGGTGCATCGGCGTCAGTACCAGCGTGTGACGACCATCCGCCTCGGTCTCGATCTTCGCAAGCAGGCGCAGCGTGCTGCTGTCGCCGCCTTGGACCTTCTCGACGAGTCGGGGCCGTGGTGGCCGCGTCAGGTCCACTTCAAAACGCAGGTCGCTGCGTAGCCTTGGCGTCTCGACGATCGGCACCGGGTACGCGCTGCGGTTAATGAGCAGCCGACTAAACGCCACCGGCTTGGGCATGACTTCGGAGTATTGATCGAGTTGGTCGCGTTGCAGCAGCCCGATGCGCAGGCCGTTGCCACGCCAGACCCCGCGCGTCACCGGCGGGACCACCTGTTCGTTGATGATTTGCCAGGCCTCGTCCGTCGATTCATCCAAGGGCACATCGGCCCGGCGGATCACCGCATAGACGCCGGTTGGCTTGGCTGGGCCGTCATCGCCAAAGCCTGGAAGGGGGATGTCTGCATCGGCTTGGGGTGACGATTCACAGCCGACCAGTCCCATCAAGACAGCCAGCGCCACAAAGCACATCACGTGCAGCGGGGCGGATCCTGATCGAGTGTTGCAGGCTTGAATCATCATCCGGACCTAAGAGTGTACCCGCGTTGAAGTCGGATTTCGCATGGTATGGAACAAAAAACAAGCCCCCGGCCTTAGTTGGGCCGGGGGCTGCTTATTCGCAAGACTTATGGGGCGTGATGAACTTATCGCCCCAAAGCGACTCAGTGGATCAGGCTTAGAGCTGATCCTTGAGGGCCTTCATTGGGCGGACCTTGACGGTCTTGCTGGCGGGCTTGGGCTTCTGCTTGACCATTTCGCCGGTGAATGGGTTGCGCACGAGTTTGCCGCCCTTGACCGCAGGCTTCTTGACCAGGGTCATCTTCATCAGGCCGATGAAGTTGAATGAGCCGGTCTTCTTGACTTCCTTGACCATGATGCCGGTGGTCGCGTCCAGGACTTCGACGACCTGCTTGCGGGTTAGGCCGGTCTTCTCGGCGACGGCCTTATAGACCTCGCTCTTGGTCATGGGCTTGACAGCGGTTGCCTTGGTGGTGGTCTTCTTCTTTGCCATAATGTTGCTCTCCGTAGCGAGGGAACCTGAATTCGTCCGTGAAAGTGGACGGGGTCTGTGCCGAACGTTTCGGCCTCCGATGACCCGACTATCGCGGATTCTTCCTGTTTTCCTTGATATTTTCAACTCGACCTCTCAATTTTCCCTTATTTTCAGGCAAATTGTGGATAACTATTGGTGCGATCAATGGCCTTGCCAGAGCATGAGGCGTCAGCGAGTGCCATGAATCACACGCGACTTGTGGCACTCGCTCAGGCTTCATGCTCTGATCCCAAGGGTTGTCAAAGTGGCAGGATATCCCGCCGCATGGCCTTGTCTGGCAGCATAAAATCCGTTTCAGGGCCGAATATCGCCGATTTTTACGGTTCCCTCTGGCATTGCCCTTGCCCCTAAATACATACTGCCGCGTCAGGGCGTGCGTCCTTGATCGGCACCCTACGAAAGGAAATCAATTATGGGTAAGACAATCGGAATCGACCTGGGCACGACCAACTCCTGCGTCGCGGTCATGGAAGCGGGACAGCCCAAGGTCCTCATCAATAACTCCGGCAACCGAACGACCCCTTCGATCGTCGCGTTCACTGATAAGGGCGATCGCCTCGTGGGTCAGCCCGCGCGCCAGCAGCAGGTCACCAACCCGACCGGCACGATCTTCTCCATCAAACGCTTCATGGGACGACGCCACAGCGAAGTCACCGGCGAAGAAAAGATGGTCCCCTACGAAGTCACCGGCGGCAGTGACGAGCTGGTCAAAGTCAAAGCCAAGGACAAGACCTACACCCCGCAGGAAATCTCTGCGATGGTCCTGCAGAACCTCAAGAAGACCGCGGAAGACTACCTCGGCGAGAAGGTCGCCAGCGCGGTCATCACCGTCCCGGCCTACTTCAACGACAGCCAGCGCCAAGCCACCAAAGAGGCCGGCGAGATCGCGGGGCTGAAGGTCGAGCGCATTATCAACGAGCCGACGGCCGCGGCACTGGCCTATGGCCTGGATAAAAAGAAAGACGAAAAGATCGCGGTCTTTGACCTCGGCGGCGGTACGTTTGACGTCTCCATCCTCGACATCGGCGAAGCCGACGGCACCACCGTCTTTGAAGTGCTCTCGACCTCCGGCGACGGGCACCTCGGCGGCGACGACTGGGACGAAGCACTCATTAACTTCCTCGCCAACGAGTTCAACCGCACCGACGGCATCGACCTCCGCAAGGACGCGATGGCGTTGCAACGATTGAAAGAAGCGGCCGAGAAAGCCAAGTGCGAACTATCCACTGCCCAGAGCACGACCGTCAACCTGCCGTTCATCACCGCGACGAACGAAGGTCCAAAGCACCTGCAGATCAACATCACCCAGGCCAAGTTCGAAGAGATCTGCGACTCGCTCTTTGAGCGTATCAAGGCACCCGTCCAGACCGCACTCAAAGACGCGGGCCTCTCCACCGGCGACATCGATGAGATCGTCCTGGTCGGCGGCTCGACGCGCATCCCCAAGGTGCAGGCGATCGCTAAGGAACTGTTCGGTAAAGAGCCCAACAAGTCGATCAACCCCGACGAAGTCGTCGCGCTGGGTGCCGCGATCCAAGGCGGCGTGCTCGACTCGGGCGGCAACAGCGATGTACTGCTGCTGGACGTCACCCCGCTGTCACTTGGTATCGAAACGATGGGCGGCGTGATGACCAAGCTCATCGAGAAGAACACGACGATCCCCACGAGTAAGAGCCAGGTCTTCTCGACCGCGGCGGACAATCAGCCAAGCGTGACCATCCACGTCCTGCAAGGCGAGCGAGAGTTCTCCAAGGACAACCGCACGCTCGGCCAGTTCGACCTTAGCGACATCCCACCCGCGCCGCGAGGCACGCCACAGATCGAAGTCACCTTCGAGATCGACGCCAACGGCATCCTCAACGTCAAAGCCGCTGATAAGGCAACGGGCAAGGAAAGCAACATCGAGATCACCGGTAGCTCGGGTTTGAGCGAAGCCGAGATCGAGAAGATGAAGCAGGACGCCGAGGCCCACGCGGATGAAGATAAGAAGGCCCGCGAGTTGGTGGACCTGAAGAAC
>JARFRI010000027.1 GCA_029287335.1 Phycisphaera sp.
TCGCCTCGGGTAAAAAGTCGGTCAGTTTCGATCGTCGTGCTACGTGACGAGTGCTAAGCCGCAAGCGGCTGTTACGCTGCCAGAGCGCGTTCGAGTTTCTCGGGGTACGCGGCCTGTGCGATCGCGTCTTCCTTGCTGATCATGCCGTTGAAGTAGAGCTCGGCGATCGCGTTGTCCAGCGAGTTCATGCCCAGCTGACGGTTGGTTTCAATAACGTTGGGGATCTCGAACGCGCGGTTCTCACGGATGAGGTTGCGCACAGCCGGCGTACACAGCATCACCTCGACCGCGGGGACCATGCCCTTTTGGTCAATGCGTTTGAACAACGTCTGAGAGATCACGGCCTGCAGCGTGTTGGCCAGCATCGAACGGATCTGGTTCTGCTGGTCGGCTGGGTACATGTCGATAATCCGTTCGACGGTGTGCGACGCGTTGACGGTGTGCAGCGTCGAGAAAACCAGGTGGCCGGTTTCAGCGGCGGTGATCGCGGCGGCGGTGGTTTCCAAGTCACGCATTTCGCCGACGAGGATGATGTCCGGGTCCTGACGCAGGACGTGTCGCAAACCAGAAGCAAACGACGGGGTGTCCTGGCCCAGCTCGCGCTGTTCGATGACGCACTTGTCGGACTTGAGCGTGTATTCGGTCGGGTCTTCGAGCGTGATGATGTGCTTGCGGTAGCGTTTGTTCATCGCGTCGATCATGGCCGCGAGCGTGGTCGACTTACCCGAGCCGGTGTCGCCGGTGACGAGCACCAGGCCGCGCGGCAGGTAGGTCAAGCGCGAGATGACTTCGGGTAGGTTCAACCCAGCCAGCGGCGGGATCTCGGTCTTAATCGCACGCATGGCGATGGCGACGGCGGCGCGCTGAAGGTGCGCGTTGACACGGTAGCGACCCAGCCCGGGCACTTCGTAAGAGAAGTCGGCGTCCTTGATCTTCTCAAAGATCTTCATCTGATCCGGGCCGGCCATCTGCTTGAGCATCTGCATCGCGCCGTCGGGCGTGATGGTCGGGAAGTCCATGGGCGTCATGTGCGTGTGGACCCGCATCATCGGCGCGTGGCCCGCGATGAGGTGGATGTCGGACGAGTCGTGGTCCATCGCCGTTTGAAGGATTTTCGCCAGGTCCATATGCATCCTCTGCGTAGGTGTTTCGTGTGGTTGGCACATTGCCGACGTTCTCATATCGAACATCGCGGAGCAGTAGATAACCCACAACCGTGCGGCGGCGTGTCTTCGCTGATCCCCGAGAGCGTGCGACCGTTGCGGGTAGATTTCACGGCAAAGGCGCACGAATCGTTACAACCGTTACGATGCGCTTAAGCGTTACAAACCAACGGAGACAACGACATGCGGGCATGGGTGATCAAGGAACACGGCGGGCCGGAGGTGTTTGAAGCGGTCGAGTTGCCGGCGCCTAAGCCCGGGCCGGGGCAGGTCCGCATCACGGTCGCGGCGACGAGCGTGAACCCGGTGGACTACAAAATCCGTAGCGGCGCCGCCGAGGCGCTGTGCCCGCCCAAGCCCGCGATCTTGCACGGCGATGTGTCGGGAGTCATTGATGCGGTGGGCGAAGGGGTCAAAGACTTCGCGGCAGGCGACAAGGTCTATGGCTGTGTCGGGGGGTATGGCACGGTGCAGGGCGTGTTGGCGGACGATGCGATCGCGGATGTCCGACTCCTCGCCCATGCGCCCAAGTCGATCCCGCTCACCGACTGCGCCGCCCTGCCGTTGGTAGTCATCACCGCGTGGGAGGGCTTAGACAAACTGGGGCTACACAAGGATCAACAGCTGCTGGTGCATGGCGGGACCGGCGGGGTCGGGCATGTCATCGTGCAACTCGCCAAGGCGCGCGGCGCGAAAGTCAGCACCACCGTCAGCTCCGATGAAAAGTCCGCGCTGGCCAAGCAACTCGGCGCGGATGAAATCATCAATTACAAAGACGAAACCATCGAGCAATACGTCGATCGGCTCACCGCGGGCAAGGGCTTTGACGCGGTGTTCGATACCGTCGGCGGGGAAAACATTAATGCGAGCGTGCAGGCCTGCAAGCTCAACGGCCACGTCGCGTGTATCCAGGGCCGAGGCGCGATCGATGGCGGCGTGCTGCACGCCCGGGCCTGCTCGCTTCACCTTGTTTTTATGCTGATTCCAATCCTGCACGACCTCGAACGCCAGCGCCACGGCACGATCCTGCGCGAGGCTGCGGCGCTCGTCGATCACGGTCAACTCAAGCCGTTGATCGACGACAAACGCTTTACCTTTGATCAATTGGGTGAGGCGCATGCCCATGCGGAATCAGGCAAGCAGATCGGCAAGGTCTTGGTGGTCCACCCGGATCACGCGTGATCAACGGGGAACGCGGCAAGCCGCGGCGCTTCCTTGATCAATATGTTTCACAACCATGAAGCGCCGCGGCTTGCCGCGCCGAATCATGACATATCTATTTACGCCGCGCCATCATTCGTAAACGGGCGCACATCGATCGCCGTATCGAACTTGATGCCGACTTCGTAGGCCTCGACTTCGGGGTCGTAGAACTCGATCTCTTTGCACCAGGCGACGACGGCAGACAAGATGCGCCCCGGGCCCTGATCGGATTGCAGTGCGATGGTGCAGCGGGTCGACGCGCGGAGCGGGCTGCCATGGACAAAGCGCAGGCCGCCGGAGGAGATGTCCTGGCTGCGGACGATGAAGGTCCCTGCGGCGCCATTCAATCTAAGGAGGCATCGGCACTCGTACGCCTGGCGGGGGTGCAGGCGTCGGCAGTCGTCTTGGACCGATTCTTCGATCTCGGGCTGGCCGCGCTGGACGCGTTCCAGGATCGCCAGCCACTGCTGGTCGGAGACCCAAAGTCGCGTGCTATCCAACGCCTGCGTCGGCGGGGCCAGGTCTTCGTCGTATCGGTAAATCACGCGGTGCCTCTCGATGCTGCGGTGCATAGAGCGCATCGGCACGATGGACCTGCCGGTTAAGCCCGATCGCGACAGCAAATCAAAAGGGTGGCCGAGTCTTTAAGGGTGGCTTTGTCTGTAAGGGTGGCCGTGGTGGAGCCTAAGAAAGTGTGTGAGAAGTCGGTTTTCGGGAGGGTGAGGCTCCTGCCGAACCGTGTGTGACAGAAGACTTGCGGTTCGGCAGGAGCCTCACCCTCCCGAAAATTTGTCTCAGTAACTTCTCACACGCTTTCTAAGCGACCCCACGGAACAAACCCCTCGATCCTTCATCTATTGCAGTTCGTTCCGGGGGCTCGCAGACTCGACCCCGGCCACCGGACAATCGATCGGGGTGTGCCATGCCGGGCATCAGGCCACGACTGATATACTGACTGACATGGTCACAGCAGCCAGAACGATGAAGCGGATGGCGGTCGGACTACTGGCGATTGTCCTCTGGGCGCCGCTTGCACCGGCCCAAAGCAACTCGCCGATCAGCGATCGGGACCGCTCCAGCTTCGACACGCTCTTCGGCGAGAAGCTCACCAGCGTCGCTCGAACGCGCTCGACCACCGACGACAAGGTTTTGGCGAACGACATGCTCAACTTCGCCGGGGGCCTGCCCGACACGGACGCCGGCGCGAAATGCCTGGTCTACGCCGAGATCATCACCCTCGCGTCCAACACCGCCGACCTTGGCCTGATACGCGAGGCGTTTGGCCTGCTCGAAACGATCTGGCCTGAACAGGACCTGGTCTCGCCCGAGTTGCTGATGCAGCGCGCCAGCCGGGCCTATCAGGGCGTCGAACGAAGGGACCGAGATGAGCAGGGCGGGCACTACATCGAGCTGCTGATGGGGATCGCCCGGCATTACGAAAATGAGAACGACCCGGAGCAGGCCATCGGTGTCTGCCGACTGGCCAGCACCATCGCCCGCACGATCGACTCGGATCAGTTCGACCTCATCCAGGACAAGCTGGAGCGCCTCTCCGCCGCCAGCGACATGGCCAAGCGCATCAAGATGCTCGAGCTCTCGGTCCAGAAGAACCCGCAGAACAGCCCGGCGGCGCGGGAGCTCGTCAAGCTGCTCATCACCGAGCACAACGACATCGAAGCTGCGGCCCGATACGTCGAATCGACCCGTGACGAAGAGCTCACCGATCTGGTCCAGCGATGCTTATTAGGCATCGATCAAGCCAACGCCGCGACCGCGATGCGTGTCGGCGACTGGTACATCGCCTTGGCCGAGGACGTACAGGACGAAAAGGCACTCAAGCTCCTGCAAAAGTCGCGTGACTGGTACGAGCAGTTCTTTGCGCTGTACCGCCGAGAGGATGCGCTGGCCAAGCGCGCCGCGGAGATGGACAACCTGGCGCTGTTAAAGATCGAACACCTCGTCGCGGACAACCCCGAGCTGGTCGAAATGCCCAGGGACGGCTGGCTCCCGCTCATCGCCCCGCCGTTTGATCCCGACAAGCATAAGCTCGGCCAGCTCGATGTTTTCGAAGTCGAGCGCAACGAGATCACCATCGATAACGGCGCGCTGATGATCCCCTTCGACAAAGCCAGGGCCTACGAGGTCCGGCTGACGCTCACCATCCACGTGAACGCGGGCGAAGAGGCCGAGGCCTGGCTGTACCTCCCGGTGAGCAACAACCGCTTCATCCTCACCCGCTATCACGCCGCTGGCGACACCCTGGCCCGCGTCGATAAAGTCAGCGAAGACCGCCTGCTCAAGAATCTCCCCGATCGGACCGGCCAAAAAATCCAACTGACCTATCAGGTTGCCGAGCTCAACGGCCAGGTCGCCTTCGCCTTGCTTTACCAAGGCAAGGCCGCACTCAAGTGGCAAGGCGGACTTGAAGAACTCGAAGAACTCGACGAAGAACAACGCGCTCGCCTGCCCGCAGACGTCGGCAACGTCATGCTCCTGCGCTGCTTCAAAAAACTCACGATCCACGCGGTGGACTACAAACCACGCGGCTGATCTGTCTCAGTTGCTCATCCCCACTAAAGCCGATGCGTCAAAAGCGGGGGTTGCACACGCGGTGCATGGGTTGTCGTGAACAACGATGTGATCGGGTGCGTTTTTGCTTGCCGGCGTTGGGCGGGGGCAATGTTGCGTGTTTGTGCGCGCGGGCTTGTGAGTCAGAGCTTAGTTGATGAGGTGTCTTGATTTTTCGCGCGTTGGACCCCACGGTGGGCATCCGAGCAGGCAAGCCGTGGGCTTGAGGAAGTATGGATTGCGTTTGAAGGGTGAGTGCGCCGATGGTGCGCGAGGGGTTTATCCCGAGCATTTCGAGGGGGCCTGGGGCCATGAAGAGAGACGATGATTGTGAGTTGTGTGTTAAGTTTTGGTTAAATCGTGCCTGAGACGCTTTAAACGGGGGTGGGTTTGCCTAGCCAACCTTCTCGGCTTTGGGGTCGCGCGACATGAGGTTGCTGATGGCTTGGAGGGGGTCGAGGTTCTCGAAGAGGACCTGGTAGATCTGCTCGCAGATAGGCATCTCGACGCGGTACTTGGTGGCCAGGCGCATGACGGCTTTGGCGGTGGGCACGCCTTCGACGATGCCGGGGATCTCTTCGAGGACGGTTTCGAGCTTTTTGCCTCGGCCGAGCATCTCGCCACAGGTCCGGTTTCGGCCGGTGGGTGAAAAGCAGGTGGTGGCGAGGTCGCCGACGCCGGTGAGCCCGAAGAAGGTCTGGGTGTTGGCGCCCATGGCGGTGCCCAGGCGGGTGATCTCGGCCAGGCCACGGGAGAGGAGCGCGGATTTGGCGTTGTTGCCGGCTTGTAGGCCGTCGAGGATGCCCGCGGCCAAAGCGATGCAGTTTTTCATGGCACCCGCCATCTCGACGCCCAAGAGGTCGGTGGTGGTGTAAACCCTGAACCAGTGGGTGGTGAAGGTGTCTTGGATGAACTGGGCGAAGTCGCTGTCATCGGAGGCGGCGCAGACGGTCGCTGGCAGGCATTTGGCTAGTTCGTGGGCGACGGTTGGGCCGGAGATGGAGGCATAGGGCCGGGCGGGCTTATCGGGGTCGTCGTGGGTTTTGCCTAGGACGTCGGCGATGATCTGGGTGGGT
>JARFRI010000238.1 GCA_029287335.1 Phycisphaera sp.
GCTTTGGTCTCGCCAGTGTTGTGTAAGCCACGTCACGTTTAGCCGTCACCACGACCGCGCCCGTGTTGATCGTCACGAACCATACCCATAGCCGGGCCCAGTACGGGAGAAGATCAAAGCCATCTAACAGCAGTGCATCGGTGTGACGGGCGCTACGAATCTTTCGGTACCAATCCTTCGGAAGCGTGCCGCGCTGAGTCGGTTCCATCATCAGCGGCAGGGGCGTGAAGCCATGCGCCATCAACTCGTTGCCAACGGCCTGGAGCATGATGGTTTTACCGCAGCCGCTTGGGCCACAGATCGCGCCGCGGAAGCCCTGTCGCTCGAGCCGAAACGCCACCTCCTGCATCTCGTACTGATGCGCGATGTAGTCGATCGCGATGGACTGGTTCGTGTCGAGCGTGGCACGGTTGAGTACGGCGATCTGATTCATAGACCCACCGCCTGCTTCGTCGGGGCAAGCGTGAACGGTTGCTGGCCGATTGTGCCGATCGGATCGGACGTGGCCTGCACGGTCCACCGGACCTGAAACAGCTTGCCGGTAAAGCTGTAGGGCCCGTCGATCGACGGGAAGTGAAACGTGCCCTGACCCTTCCGAGAAGTTGTATCCAGTTCCTGCTCTGCGGCGACACCGATGTCCTCGGCGCACTCGCCAGTGGTACGCCAGACCAGCCGAACGACAACCCGCTCCGCCTTACGAGGAAGATCCCAGGCCACTGTCCCGGCGATCGGCTCGCCAGGGGCGAAGGCGGCATCCTCCTGATTGAACTGGATCATGATCGCAGGCATGTTCTATACAACGGTCTGGTGGACGAGTGTCTTAAGTAAGATAATCGAAGTTCGATCTAAATCCACTACTTCTGGCCGGTTTGGACCGGTGCTGGAAGCACGGTGAGCGGGAATCGATCGCGAATATCGGGCCAGCCGGCGACCTCAGCCGACACGACGAGATGCCAGTTGACCTGACTATGCTCTGCTTCAAAGCTGTGCATGGCATCGGCGGGGATCGACAGCAATGCCCCATTGCGTTCGATGGCGAGGCCCTGCTCATAGAGCATGGCGGATTTTTTTGTTGTGCGATTGCCGTGATGATCGGTGCCGTGTGAATCCTCAGGCAAGAAGATGTGTTCCTCTGCGACGACGCGGATCACAAGGTTCGTGACTTGGCCAGGCTTGCCGGGCGGACGCCACTTCAAAGGCGTGGTGCTGCCTAAGTAGATGGGGTGAAGCTCGAGTTCCAGCTTGACGGCCGGTGAGAAGATAATGATCAGCCAACGGATTGTCCTATACATTAAGACAATACCGACGATGGCAAACGAGGAGATGACTAAAACGGCAATGGTTTGGATGACGTCCATTATGCCACGCGGCAGTGATTGCTCGATCACCATGACGACGATGCCATTCCATACAAATGTGGCCAGACCCATCTTTAAGAACGTGATGACGCGAGCCCGCCGAGGCGACAAGACGATCGGCCCGGGCTTATGATTTTTGATCAGAGCCATCGGCCGCCATTCGCTCGGCTTACCGCGTAGCCCAATTTTGATCTTCCCGATCTTGACGCCATAAAGCACGCCCAGCCCGATTGCCAAGAATGGGACAGGAACCAATGCGCTATAGCCCAGCGTGAGTCGCGTCAGCACCGCATGATCGGGCCGCTGCGGGTTGACGTAGCAGGTCTGCTCTGAGCCGACGGGGTACGAATCGATTAGCGTTTGCCAACTGGCTCGATTGGACGTTCTCATTCGGTTCAGGCTGTGCCGCTGGCCTTCATAGTCCTTACCTTCGAACACGTACAAATAGCGCAGGTCAGTGCTGTGCATGTTGCCGTTGGTCGCGACCTCCGCGTGAGTGATCGTGCAGTCTGTTGGCTGCCACTTCAGCGTGGCCATCATCTGCCAGGCCGGTAAGGCGATGAGCAGCAGGAACAAGAGTGTGCCAACGAACGAGAACAAGCCGCCGAAGATGAGGACCGCTGCGGTGTTGCGAAGCCTGCGATCGCTGTCTCGTTCCCAATTCATTACTTCGGCTCGCCGGATTAAAAAAGCCCACACGCTAGGTGTGGGCTTTACTTTATGAGATTGAATGATGGATCACTTGGCCGAGGCGAAGAGCTCGCTGACTTTGGCCCAGTTGACGACATCAAAGAATGCGCTGATGTAGTCGGGGCGGCGGTTCTGATAGTTCAGGTAGTAGGCGTGTTCCCAGACATCCAGACCGAGGATCGGCGTGCAGCCGGAGCAGCCTTCGAAAGGCATGACGGGGTTGTCTTGATTCGGTGTCGAACAGACGCACAGCTTGCCGTCCTTGACGCCCAGCCAAGCCCAGCCCGAGCCGAAGCGCGTGGCCGCGGCGTTAGAGAACGTCTCTTTGAACTTGTCCATGCCGCCCAGGTCGCTCTCGATCGCAGCGGCCAGCTCGGCAGAGGGCTCGCCGCCCTTGCCCTTGGGTGCCAGGATGGACCAGAACAGCGAGTGGTTGGCGTGGCCGCCACCGTTGTTGCGGACGGCGGTCTGCTTGTCGGCCGGGAGCTTATCGATCATCGCACACAAGGCCCACGCACAGTCGGGCACTTCTAGGCCCTCGACTGCGGCGTTGAGCTTGGCGACGTAGCCCGCGTGGTGCTTGCCGTGGTGGATTTCCATCGTTTTGGCATCGATGGCAGGTTCAAGTGCTTCTTTAGCAAAGGGTAGGTCGGGAAGAGTAAAGGCCATGGGTTCTCCAGAATCTTTAGGGTGAAATCGGTCAGAGGGCCGCTGTGGGCACAGCTGTCACTCTAGGTGGGCTGAGCAATACGGTCAAACTGCTCAAAATATTTAAATAAGAATGAATCTAAGGAGGAAAAACGATCGTAAACCTCCTTGGGTCCAAGTAAAAGCGTTCGCAAAATTTATATGACATTTTTCAAAGAACGTTATGGACGTTAGAATAGTTTATAATTATTCTAAATAAGCTGAAACAAACTGATCCACTCCTTCGTTATATGAATAGACAGAGTTGCGAAGTTTGCTCCGCAACGGAAAGGATGCCCACATGAAACAGATGACCCCCGACCACTCGCCGCTTGCACAAATCGCCTCGCGCGGCGGTCTGCGTGCCGCTAGCCAAGGCCGGCGACTGTCTCCGCGTGATGAGGCCGACCTCAAGCTCGTCCTCCACAACAAGTATGAGTACATCAACTCCGACCTCTTCGATCTCCCCGAGAAGCAGGCGATCGCCCGCATCTTCGACGAAGCACCCGACATCGATAAGCCCGACACGTCCTGGTATCACCCGGTCATGGACGCCAAAGACGCACTCGCCCGACAGTCCCGCAACAACGGTAGCGTCGTCCTCACCGCCAAGCAAGAACAGGCCCTCTTCGTGCAGTACAACTACTGCCGCTTCCGCGTCTGCCTGATCCGCGACGAGCTGCTCGACATGCCCGACCTCGACCTCGACATGGCCCGCGAGATGCTCCGCTGGTACCGCAAGGCCGACGCCCTCCGCGACCAAATCGCGCAAACCAACCTCGCCCTCGTCCTCGCCATGGCCAAGCGCACCCGCATGTCCGAAGTCGACTTCGGCGACCTGGTCAGCGAAGGCAACATGGCCCTGCTCCGCGCCGTCGATAAGTTCGACGCCGGCCGAGGCTTCAAGTTCTCGACCTACGCCTGCCGAGCGATCCTCAAAGCGTTTAGCCGGGCGGGCATGAAGCTCTCCAAGCACCGCAACCTCTTCCCGACGGGCTTCGACCCCGAGTTCGAGCGTTCTGACTACATGGAACGCAAGCACGCCGACGAAGAAGCCGACTGTGCCGACGAGGTTAAACAGATCGTCGAGACCAACCAGGCTCACCTGACCAAGATCGAGCAGCAGGTCATCAAGCACCGCTTCAAACTAATCGCACCCGACGTCGCCAACGAGCCCGAGCCGCCGGTCAAACGCGACGACGGCAAGCCGCTGACCCTCCAACAGGTCGGACAGATCATCGGCGTCACCAAAGAACGTGTCCGCCAAATCCAAAACGGAGCCATGGCCAAGATCCGCGAACGCCTCGAGACCGGCTACCTCGCCTGACCGATTCCAAAACTCAATAGCGAACAACGATAGTTGTGAGACCCACGGTGCTCGTTCAGGCCGTGGGTCTTTTTTCATACCCATTTAAACGAAATCAAGGCCGATTTAACCATATCTTAACAC
>JARFRI010000333.1 GCA_029287335.1 Phycisphaera sp.
CACATCGGGGCGCACCTGACGGAGCATGGAGCAGAGGATGAGCCCCTCGATCCCACCGAAGGGGTGGTTCGCGACAACCACCACTGGGCCTTCCTTGGGGATACGATCAACTTGCTCTTGCAAAAAATCGACCTCGATACCTAACGCTTTTAAGGCTTTGTCAGAGAAGTGGCTGTCGTCTGCTGTCCACGATTGAATCTCTTCATAGATCGCATTCATCGCGGGGAAGCGCAGGGCCCGCTCGACGATCGGGCGTGAGGCCCAGAGCATCGTGTCACGGATCGGCCGACTTCGGCGAACATTGATCTTGAAGGGCTTGGTGGACATGGTTGGCGGCGTCAGGCTCCCGCATTCCGTTGCGTCTGGAAGTAGATCTGCTCACAAGTAGTTTACCATGTGCGGGCAGACACTAACGACCCGCCCAGTGTGTTGGTTCCTGCCGCAGGGAGCCCTCGCAGCCATGATCGCTCAGTCCACGTTTACCACTACGCATCATTTAGTCTCTTTGGCCACGTTTGCCGTTGTTGTCGCGGTCAGGGTGCTCGCGGGGCGTAGGCACGATCGGCTGACAAGGCGGGTGGGCGCGGTGATTGGCTTGGGGGTTTGGTTATTTTCAGCCGTTTATTACACATTGCCCGAAAACCTTCAGCCTGACAAGAGCCTGCCGATCCAGGCGTGCGACCTGCTCGTGCTGCTCGCGCCGCTGGCACTGCTCAGGCCCAGCCGGTTCCTGCAGTCGCTCGTCTATTTCGGAGGGTTCGGACTCACGACCCAGGCCTTCGTCACACCCACCAGCGATATCGGCGGCCCAGACAACATCAAGTTCTGGATCTTCTGGCTCCTGCACGGCGTCATCCTCGCCACCGCGATCTATGTCGTCGTGGTCGAGCGCTTCAGGCCGACGCTAAAAGACTTCCGCAACGCGGCAATCTTTTGGACCGGGTACGCCTTGGCAATGGTCGCACTCAACTACGGCACATTTCTCGCCGAACTCAACGGCGGTCAGGGCTGGTACTACGGCTACCTCGGCCCAACGCTACCCGACATCGTCGCGGGATCCATCCTTAAGCATCTTGGAGATTGGCCAGTGCGGCCCTTGCTCATGATGCTGTTAGGATTTCTGCTTTTTGTTCTGCTGTATGTGCCTTGGCCGGCGGCGTCATGGGTGAAAGGCTTGGTCGATAAGAAAGGCGAATGAGCGATTTAAGCCGTTTGCGTTTTGCGTTGGAGCTTCATCTCATTCATGCCGTGATAGGTCAGCAGCAGGGCACCTTCAGCAGCAAACGCATCGAAGAGCGCCTCGATCAGCCCCTCCTCGCCAGGCCAGGGGTACGCAAAGATCAGGTCGATGTCGCTTACGTCGATTCCGAGTTCATCGTAGGCGGGGTGCTCGTTCGTCTTAAGCCAGTCTTGTGATGCCATTTCATCCACGATCTCATCGCCGTCTTCCGGCACGAGGCTGCCCTGTGCTAATTCGACCTCAATGGTGTGGTCCCGTAAGAGATCATGGGCCTGCGCGACGAGATCGCGGTGGATCTCGATCGCATACGAACCCATCCCCTGCATCGCGGCCAGCCCCGCCGCCACGGCAAACCCCGCGCCCCATTCGCAAAACACCGGTCCGGGGGCCAGTCGATCCTCGACGATCGCCGACAATGCACGGTTGACCATCACGAAGTCACATGCCACAAATGAGGGGATCGGCTCACTGACTCGACGCGCGCGGATAAAGCGATCGATCCGGTCCTGGGCGTCGTCAATAAACAGTTGGGCCGACTGATCTGGCGCGGGCTGCGTTGCCCAGTTGAGGTTGATCTCCTGCAATGCCATGTGGTGATCATCCCTAGCCGGTCAGGTCGCAATGCTGTAGAATTAGGAACATCGCGGGTGTAGCTCAATTGGTAGAGCGTCAGCCTTCCAAGCTGAATGTTGAGAGTTCGAGTCTCTTCACCCGCTTTAATAGATTGGAAGTCTTGGTCGATCAGGCGAGGCGGTATTGAACGCCGCGGCCTTTGCCTTGACTTTCAATGCCTTTTTCATTTTTGAGCAAGATGCTGACGGGGCGTTCGACGCCGGTCGTCTCTTTGATCTCGGTGGAGGCAAGCCACCGCCCGTTTTGCTTGTTCAGCAGGGCCATGACAGCGGCCTTTTCGCGAGCGGTATCGCTTGGTGTCTTACGCGTGCTTTCAGATGCAGCAGAGGCAGGGCTGACCGCAGCGGCGGCGCGTTTGAGATCAATCTTGATGCCCGCCTCACGCGCCGCAGCGACAAGACCGACGGCTAATTCGTCATCGATATCTGCCAGTTGTTGCTCCAAACTACTGACGCGTGCTCGCGCTGATTCAAATTCCTTACGTGCAGAATCAAGCTCATGCTGAATCGACGCTTTTTGCGCATCGGCTTCTTTGCGGGCTTTTTGAATGATATCGTTGAACGCGTTTGCGAATAGTGCCGAACGTGACATCAGATCTCCAATTATCTCTAAGTATGGATTGGCTAATTGCCGTCTTCATCAAATGATACCATGATTGATGGCGTTCGGAAACAGTTCTAAAAAGACGTCTGTAGGGCGTATGCCTCTTACATCTAAGACGATCGCGAAAGATGAGCTTTAACCTGATATCCAGTTGTCATTCGGGTTTTTTTGAAATGATGTATCGAATCGATCGTCTCAAGAGAAATGGCATAGGCTGTATCGCTGCTATAATTCGACGGATTACGACTTAGAATAGGTATGGATTCATCGAAATGAAGACACGTAGACCCAATTCGTTTGGCATCAAAGTAATTGCCGGCACCATGTCCCTTTTGGGCGTTAGTGTCGCGTTGCTGCTTGTGGTCATCTTGCCGACGCGATCATCGGATTCGCCGATCAATACAGATGAGATCACGCTCCATCATGCCGCGAACAAGGAGACGAACAAGGAGGCGGCCAAGAAGGTCTCTTTCAATCGTGACATCCGCCCGATCCTGACCGAGAATTGTTATGCCTGCCACGGGCCGGATGCTCATGATGCAAAGGCAGACGTTCAGTTGCACAGCGAAAAAGTGGCTCACGATGGTTTCCTGATCGTGCCCGGCGAACTAGAGGTCAGCGAGGTCTGGCTCCGCATCACTGATAAAAAGAAACCGATGCCGCCCGTGGATAGCCACAAGGTGCTGACCGCCAAGCAGAAAGATCTGATCAAACGATGGATTGAGCAGGGGGCCGAGTACGAACCGCACTGGGCCTACGTTGCGCCGCAAATAACAGAGCCTCCGGTGGTTCAGGACCGAGACTGGTCCGATCACTGGATCGACAATTACATCCTTGCCAAGCTCGAAGATAAAGGGTTTGAACCAGTTGAGGATGCGGACCGCGTGACGCTGATCCGTCGGCTTAGCTTTGACCTCACGGGCCTGCCCCCAACGCCGCAGGAGGTCGAGGCGTTTGTTCAGGACGCATCGCCCCAGGCCTACGAAAAACTGATCGATCGTCTCTTGGCCAGCCCGCACTTTGGCGAGCGCATGGCGATCTATTGGCTGGATGTCGTCCGCTTCGCAGACACGGTCGGGTACCACGGCGACCAGACGATGAGCATCTCGCCATATCGCGACTGGGTCATCTGGGCCTTCAACGAGAACATCCCTTACGACCAGTTTGTTACGCATCAAGTCGCTGGCGACATGGTCGAGGATCCGTCGGGCAACGCCCTGATCGCAAGCGCCTATAACCGCCTCTACCAGACCTCGCACGAAGGCGGTATCCAGCGGAAGGAATACGAGGCGATTTACGACGCCGACCGCGTGCGTAATTTCAGTGAGGCGTTTATGGGTGCGACGATCGGCTGTGCCCAGTGCCACGACCATAAGTACGACCCCTATACCGATGAGGACTTCTACTCGCTCGCCGCATTCTTTGGCCAGGTCGATGACCTTTGGCACTTACCGAGCTACGAAGGTCGCAACGGTCCTGGTACCAATAGCAATCCAACCAAGCGCGAGCCCACGGTTGATATCCTTTCGCCTCTGGATACACAGCGTAAAGCGGCGCTCGAGGCCAAGCTCGCCAAAGCGACTGATGCGGCACTAAAGAAAACAATCCAAGACGAACTCAAAGCGATTAAGCCACGCAAACTGATGATCGCCAAACAACTCCGGGCAGAGAAATACCGCCCGGTACGTTTCCTTTCGCGTGGTAACTGGAACGATGACACCGGCGACGTCATGAAGCCCGCGGTACCCGCGTTTATGGGTGAACTGGATGTCGAAGGAACACCAACCCGTATGGACCTCGCGGGCTGGCTGACCAAGCCAAGCGAGCAGGGCGGTATTGGCGAACTCAATGCCCGCGTGATGGTCAACCGGCTCTGGTACCTGATGTTCGGCGAGGGCCTCACCACCTCGCTCGGCGACTTCGGCGGGCAAGGCGTGCCGCCGAATCACCCTGAGCTACTTGATCGGCTCGCGATCGAGTTTGTTGAATCCGGCTGGGACATCAAGGCGATGCTCAAGACCATGGCCATGGCCCGGACCTATCGCCTCTCATCTGAGCCAACAAAAGAATTGATGACTGCCGATCAGAACAACGAGTTCTTCGCTCGCCAAAGCCAGCGACGCCTCCCAGCGGAGATGATCCGTGATAACGCGCTGCTGGTCAGCGGCCTGCTGATCGATCAACTCGGCGGCGACTCGGCTCGCCCGTATCAGCCGGTCGGGTACTACATGCACCTGAACTTCCCGAAAAGGACGTACAAGCAAGACGAGGACCGCAACCAGTGGCGACGCGGCGTCTACGTGCATTGGCAACGCCAGTTCCTGCACCCGATGCTCAAGTCCTTTGATGCGCCTTCACGTGAGGAATGCACCGCCAAGCGCTCGATCTCGAACACGCCGTTGGCGGCGCTGGTCATGCTCAACGACCCGACCTTTGTGGAGGCCGCACGCAACTTTGCCCAGCGCGTCCTCACCGAGGCAGAGGGTGATGATCGGGCACGGCTTGATTGGGCGATGATGCAGACGCTTTCGCGGAAGGCATCGGATAAGCAAGCCCAGCTCATACTTGGCCTGCTCAAAGCGAATCGCGATGCATTCACCGCAAGCCCCGCCAGCGCTGAACAGCTGCTTGCCGTCGGCCTGTCGCCACGAAACGAGAAGCTGGACAAGGTTGAGCACGCGGCATGGACCGAGGTCTGCCGTGTGCTGTTCAATCTTCACGAGACGATGACTCGGCCATGACGCCGAAAGGTATTTCACTATGTCAGATCAAAGAAAAATTGCAGATTTAGTCCACCAGCAGTACGAGCAGCTCCAACGCGTGAGCCGTCGGCAGTTCCTCGGGCAAGTGTCGCTGGGGCTCGGTGCTGCTGCGCTGGGCTCGCTGATGGGTGCAGAGCAGGCCGTCGCCGCCGCATCAAGGGCACCGCTGAGCCCACTGCAGGGCGCAGTCGACCCGCTTCACTTTGCACCTAAAGCCAAGCGGGTGATCTTCCTCTGCATGGCCGGCGGTCCCAGCCACTTAGAAACATTCGACTACAAGCCCAGCCTCGCCAAGATGGATGGCAAGCCGATGCCCGAGTCCTATACCAAGGGCCAGCCTATCGCGCAGCTTCAGGGCAAAGAGCTCAAGGCCTTGGGCCCGCAAAAGGGCTTTAAACAGTACGGCCAGGGTGGTATTTCGGTCAGCGACTGGCTGCCGAACATTGGGTCGGTCGCCGATGAGATCTGCGTCGTCAAGTCAATGGTCACCGAACAGATCAACCACGACCCGGCCCACACGTTCATGAACACCGGCACCGCGATCAGCGGCCGACCCTCCATGGGCTCGTGGGTCAACTACGGCCTAGGTTCGATGACCGACGACCTGCCTGGTTTCTGCGTACTCGTCTCGGACGCAAAGTCCCGCAATCCGCAACCCATCGCTTCGCGACAGTGGTCCTCCGGTTTCCTGCCCAGCAAATTCTCCGGCGTCGAACTGAACTCGATCGGCGACCCGGTCCACTACGTCAAGAACCCCCCGGGTATCACCCGCACGCAGCAAGACCACCTCATCAGCGCAGTCAAAGACCTCAACCGCATGCGCGATCAAGAACACTACGACCCGGAGATCGAGTCACGGATCGCGCAGTACGAACTTGCGTTTAAGATGCAGATGGCGGTGCCCGAGTTGACCGACCTCGCTGAAGAGCCGCAAGAGATACTGGACATGTACGGCGCAACGCCGGGCGACGGTAGTTTTTCCAGCAACTGCCTCATGGCTCGCCGACTGGCCGAGCGTGGCGTTCGATTCATTCACTTGTACCACCGCGGCTGGGACCACCACGACGGCCTGATCAAGCACATGGATAAGTGCTGCCTGACCGCCGACCAGGCCACTGCGGCGCTCATCAAGGACCTCAAACAACGCGGCATGCTCGACGACACGCTCGTCGTGTGGGGCGGCGAATTCGGCCGGACACCGATGAGCCAACGCGGCATCGGCCGGGACCACCACATCAAGGGCTTTTCCATGTTTATGGCTGGTGGCGGCGTCAAGGGCGGCATGACCTATGGCGAAACCGACGAACTGGGCTACAACGCCGTCGAAAACGTCGTCAATGTCCGTGATCTGCACGCCACGATGCTGCACCTGCTGGGCATCGATCACAAGCGGCTGACCGTGAAGTATCAAGGCCTGGATGTGAAGCTCACAGGCGTCGAGCACCACACCCGCGTGGTCAAAGACATCATCGCGTAACAATCAGCCTTCGCGCTTATCTCGTTCCACCACCGCGTAGGCGTTGTGGTTGTGGATCGATTCGAAGTTTTCGCTCGCAACTTGGTACCACACAATGCGGTCTTCGCCATCGAGTGCGAGGGCCAGGTCTCGTACGATATCCTCGACAAATTTCGGGTTGTCGTAAGCGTCTTCGGTGACAAACTTTTCATCGGGCCGCTTTAGAACCGCAAAGACCTGCGTGCTCGCACATTTTTCGACGATTTCAAAAAGCTCTTCGATCCACATCGATTGACCTGGCGCGAAGCGGACTTTTGCTTCCATCTCGCAGCGCTGGTTGTGTGCGCCGTATGCCGAGATTTCCTTGGAGCATGGGCAAAGCGAGGTTGCGGGCACTTTGATGCCAAGGACAAAGTCCTCTTCGCAGTTAGCGACCGCTTCAAACGTGACTTCGATGTCCAGCTTGCCGGGCTGGCCGCTGATCGGGGCCTTCTTGTCGATGAAGTAGGGGAAGGTCATCTCAAGATGGGCCTCTTCTGCCTCGAGCCGCTGCTTCATGTCACGGGCGATTTCCATGACGTCGCTTGAGTTAATGCCTTGGTGGTACTTGTTGAGTACCTCCAGGAACCGACTCATATGCGTGCCCTTTTGGTGGTGGGGCAGGGCAACGTACATGTTGACCATCGCGACGGTGTGCTGTTTGTCGTCGCTGTCGGGCCGCATCAGGGCGATGGGGTAGCGAATGTCCTTGACGCCAACTTTGTTGATCGGCACCTGCCGAAGGTCACGGCTACCTTGCACATCAGGCATCGCCGATTTGCTGGATTGGGTTGAGGAGCGGTCATCATCGGTCATAAGAGGTGCTTTCATACTATGCTTTCACCAGTTGCGGAACGCTCCATTGTAGGCCCGGCAAAGTCGGCGGACAATCCGGAGTAAAAAAACGTAGGGTAGAAGGATGCCACGCAGGTTTACTCCGTTACAAGTCAATAACACAGCGAATCTATCTTGAGAAAAAAGAAGAAAAAAAACCTTCCCAAACGACCTCGGCGCAAGCAACGCGATATGCCAACGCTGCAAGGGGCCAGCCCGCCTGGCGATTTATTTGGCCAGCCGGAGGTGCCCGCGCAGCTACCGATCCTCCCCGTCCGCGGCACGCTGGTGTTCCCCGGGACGATTATCCCGTTGGGCATTGGCCGTCCGTCCAGCCGGCAATTGCTGGAAGAGTCGCTGGCCAAATCAAATGTGATCGGACTGGCCGCCCAGATCGATGAAGAGCAGGAAGAGCCGGGCTTTGGCGGTGTCCACAAAATCGGCACCGCAGCGCTCGCGCTGAAATTGATCCGTCAACAAGACGACACGATGACGCTCATCGTGCATGGCCTCTCTCGCATCCGTTTAGATAAGCCGATCAAGCATAAGCCCTACCTGACCGCAAAGGTCTCGACGCTGCGCGAGAAGCCCGGCCGAGGCCAAGCCTTCAAGGCAACGATCAATCAGCTCCGAGACTTGGCTTTGGAGCTGATCGAGTTGACGCCTAACGCGCCCGAGCAAGCCCGCAACGTGCTAATGAACGTCGAGTCCCCGTCGGGCCTGGTCGATTACCTCGCGGCAAACTTGGACATCAATCTGTCTGACAAGCAGGCGATGCTTGAAGAACTCAGCGTCGCCAAGCGGGCCAAGCAGGTCCATCACTTATTAAGTCAGCAGCTCCAGCTCGCTCGATTGCAGGACAAGATTCAACAGGATGTAGAAGCGAATATCGGCGAGGGGCAACGCCGACTCTACCTCCGCGAACAAGTGCGCGCGATCCAGGAAGAACTCGGAGAGGGTGATGGCTCGGCCGAGATGGTCGACGACCTGCATCGCAGACTGGTTGAAGCCGCTCCGCCTGAGAAGGTCATGGAGGAGGCCGAGCGCGAGCTGTCGCGTTTGGAGATGATCCCGCCGGCCAGCCCTGAGTATTCGGTGATCATGAGCTACGTCGAACTCGTCGCCGAACTGCCATGGAACAAGTCGAGTAAAGACCGACTGGACCTCAGACACGCGCGCGAGATCCTCGACCGTGATCACTTTGACCTGGATAAGGTCAAGCGACGATTGATCGAATACTTAGCGGTCCGCAAGCTTAACCCCAGCGGGCGTGGAGCGATTCTTTGCCTCAGCGGACCGCCGGGCGTCGGCAAGACGTCGCTAGGTAAGTCGATCGCCGAGGCGCTTGGGCGCGAGTTCGCCCGGATCTCGATGGGTGGGGTGCGTGATGAGGCCGAGGTACGCGGGCACCGTCGAACCTACATCGGCGCGATGCCAGGCCGGCTGATCCAAGACATCCGGCGCTGTGGCACAAACAACCCGGTCATCATGCTGGATGAGATCGACAAGCTCGGCAGCGATGTCCGTGGCGACCCCGCGTCGGCACTGCTAGAGGTTCTTGATCCGAGGCAGAACCACGCATTTATCGACCGCTATCTCGATGTTCCATTTGATCTCAGCAAAGTGATGTTCATCTGCACCGCCAACTATGTCGGCAACATCCCCTCCGCATTGCTTGACCGCCTCGAAGTCATCGATATCCCCGGCTATACCGACCACGACAAGCTCGCGATCGCAAAGCAATATCTTGTCCCGCGACAGATGCAAGAGCATGGCCTCAAGACAAAGCACGCCTCGTTCCGCGTTGCCGGGTTGCGTAAACTGATTGATGGCTACACGCGCGAGGCGGGTGTTCGTGAACTGGAGCGACAGATCGGTGCCGTATGCCGAGCCGTTGCGTCGAAGGTCGCACAGGCAAGACGGGCACCGAAGAAAGCGATCATCGATGCGAACGTAGTTGCTGAGCTGCTCGGTCCGCAGAAGTATGTCCGTGAACTCGATACACGAACCGGTATCCCCGGCATCGCTCTGGGACTGGCCTACACTTCAGTCGGCGGTGAAGTGCTGTTTATTGAAGCGACCAAGTACCCCGGTAAGGGACAAGTCAAGCTCACCGGACAGATCGGTGATGTGATGAAAGAGTCTGCCCAGGCGGCCCTGTCGCTTTTCAAGAGCAGGGCAGCATCTTTAGGCGTTGACTCGAAAGCGTTGCAAGATACCGACTTGCACATCCATGTCCCCGCCGGTGCGGTGCCTAAAGATGGGCCATCCGCTGGCTGCGCGATCTATACCGCGATTACGTCATTGATGACCGGCAAAGCGGTGAAGAAGGGCCTGGCCATGACAGGCGAGATCACACTGCGTGGTAAGGTTCTGCCGATCGGTGGCGTCAAAGAAAAAACCCTCGCGGCAGATCGGCTGGGTATCAAAACCGTGCTGCTGCCGGAACTCAATCGGCGTGACCTGGAGGACATCGATCCGGCCGTGCGAAAGCGATTGACGATCGACTTCGTCGCGGATGCGGATCAACTTCTTAAGCTGGCGATACCGGGGCTGGGGCCGAATAAAAAATAACCGTGGCGTTCGTTGCCACGGTCGCGATGGGTGCTGAACTCGTTCGCGTCACATATCAACCGAGACGTCATACTTGGCTTGTTTGCCGATGACTTCGATCTTGTAACTGCCAGCGGGCAGTGTAAGGTCGCTTGAGCCGCTGGTGGACTTTGAGGTGCGGAGTGTGGTGTTGACGACTAGCCAGTCACCGTTTTCCTGTTTGCGGTGTACGCGGACCGTTACGTTGCATGCATCATCAAGCTGAGTGATCTTAAACTGGACTTCGACCTGGCTGTGGTCGCTGAGTTTGAACTCGGAATCTTCACGCACTTCAGACCCGCCCGCTTGTCCCGACACATTCGCCAGGCGCGCCGCCGCAGCGGGCTCTGCCAAGCAGGTCGCTGCGCTCGCCATGAGCAGGATTGTCAGGAGTCTTAAGAAGTATTTCATTTCGGGTCTTGTCGAAGGTATTCGACGATCGCGGGATCAAAATTGTAACAATTCAATGGCCGTTAAGTCCGCTGATCGAGCGGACCATGGTCTATCATGTCGGTATGAAGCTCTACACCAAACGTGGCGACGACGGTCATACCGATCTCATCGGTGGGGCTCGGGTGTCGAAAAATCACCTTCGCGTCGGTGCTTACGGGGCCGTGGATGAACTCAACGCCACGATCGGGCTGGCACTTGCCGACTGTCAGATTGACGCGATTCGGAGCAGTCTTATTACCGTTCAATGCCGGTTGTTTGATCTTGGTGCCGATTTAGCCACGCCAAGCTCCCAAAAGACGCTATCCAGCCGTCTCAAGGCCGATCACATCGCTGAACTGGAGTCGCAGATCGACGCGGCCAGTGACCGTCTTGAGCCCCTGCGCCACTTTATCCTGCCCGGCGGGACCACCCTCGCGTCGAGGCTGCACATCGCCCGGACCGTCTGTCGCAGGGCCGAACGCGAGGTCGTGGCTTTAGCAGAGCATGAGACACTGGACCCGCTTGCGATGGTGTTCTTGAATCGGCTTGCGGACCTGCTCTTCGCTCAGGCAAGGCTGGCCAACGCGGAAGCGGGGGTCGCCGATGTGCCCTGGCGGCCGGACCAGTAAGTTAACGACGTCGTTGCCCGTCCGCTATGACGCAGTGAGATCTGATTCGATTATTCAAACCGTCTGCCTAGTGGAGTCCTTGATGTCACGTCTCGCCACCGTTTTCTGCGCTGCTTTGTTTACTGTGGCCTGCCTGGTCGTTGTACTTGTCAATACGGGCTGTAAGGTGGTTGATAATGCCACGGGCGTCGGCAACGCAAACGTCGGCGATAGCTTGAAGCAGTCCAACGCGACATTAACACGCGCAGAGCTAGCGATTCGGCTCAGGCGACTTGCGATGTCCTACCTGGGTGATGTGCCTGAAGCATGTGAGAAAATTGCCGCGTCCGATTTACCACTGGACAAGCGGGTCCTTGCATTGACCATCCGCGCCAACAGTGCGGACTCGGTGACCTCCATCGCTGCCGACCCCGACCCGCAGGTGTCGCTGCTCAACATGGTCACGGTGTTGACGCTGCACCGCATCCTTGCCGAAGAGCGTGGCGAAGAGTTTTTTGGCGAGCAGAGCCGGGGATACATCAATGCGACACGGCGGATGGAGAGCGAGGCATGGAAACTCGCGGGACAAGTACTAGACCCCAGTGAGATGAAGGAACTGCGTGACCTGATCGTCCAGTACCGCAAGGACAACCCCGAAGAGGTTTATGTCTGGTGGGTACGGTTCGCAGAGTTTAGTGGGTATAAGGAACAGTTCTCGATCGCCAACGTCGGCCGAGGGGTGGTAGATTTGTTCTTACCCGTCGGCGATGCGGTGGCGGGGATCGAGAATACGACCGATGTTGCCGAGCGAGCGACGTGGCTTGCGGCGCGTCAAGGATTGATCGTGCAGTGGCGTATCGAGTTGACGTTCTTGCAGACGCTTTCGGCACCAGAAACGACGCGACTGCTCGACCAAATCCAACGTGTCTCCACAATGATCGACAACCTGCCCAAAGACATCGCCAAAGAACGTATTGCTATTCTCGAAAGTATCGAGGACCAGAACGGAGCGCTCAACCGCCTCTTAACGAAGGCCGGCTCACTCGTGGATCAAGTCAATAAAACGACGCAGGAAGCGAACAAGATCGTAGAAAGCGTCGATGCGATCGTGATCAATGCGGATAAGACCGTAAGCAATGTTGATCAGACGATCCAGCAGGCCGAAAAGTCACTGCAGAATGCAAAGAGTATCTTGCCCGGCACCGAGTCCGCTCTGGCCCAGCTCGAGGTGACCAGCAAGACGCTGGGCGAAACAGTGCAAATCCTTGATCAGTTCACCAAGCAATTTGAATCCGAAGAGGGTGCGCCGCCCGGCAAGCCTTTTGACATCAATGAGTACACCCTCGCGGCAGCCGAATTGGGCAAAGCGACGACCGAACTCAACGCCTTGGTCACCAACCTGGATCAGGCGGTCCAGCAGGATCGAATCGATGACACGCTTGGCGCTGCGAAAGTTCAAATCAGCGCCCTCATCTGGCAGGGCGGGCTCGTCTTTCTGGGGGCGGGTTTGATTCTTGTCCTGGCAGCCAAGCTGATCCCTCGCCGGGTCGGTGCCAAGCCAAAGCTATAATGCTTGGCTCATGATCTCCAAACGACGCGAGTTCGAAGTCATTGTCATCGGCGGCGGCCACGCGGGTGCGGAAGCAGCCTGGGCGGCCGCTAATATGCTGCATGCCGCCGGCGGGGGGCGCGTTGCCCTGATCACGATGGACCCCAGCAAAACCGGCGCGATGTCCTGCAACCCTGCGATTGGCGGTTTGGCCAAAGGGCAGATCGTTCGAGAGATCGATGCGCTGGGCGGACTCATGGGACTGGCGGCTGATGCCACGGGTATTCAGTTCCGAGTGCTCAACTCGAGCCGCGGCCCGGCGGTGCATGGCCCGCGATGTCAAAGCGACAAATACGCCTATGCCCGCGAGGTTCAGCGGCTATTACACACCCGCCCCAACCTCGTCGAACTCGCTGGCCTTGTCGATGACTTCGTCATCGAAGCCGGACGATGTGTCGGCGTGAAATACAAACCCGCTCCAACGGATGGTCCCGAGACGCCGACCGACGGGTGTTGCGGTGAATTCGGCAGTATCGATGATGCGGAAAAGCCGATCACGCTGCGTGCCAAGGCGGTCGTGCTGACCACGGGCACTTTCATGCGTGCCATCATGCACACCGGCGAGCAACAGGCCAAGGGCGGACGCGTGGGGGAGGGCACGGCCGAAGGCATCAGCGGCGCGCTCAAACGCTTAGGCTTTGAGCTAGGTCGGCTCAAGACCGGGACCCCGCCGCGCCTCGCCCGAGAGTCACTCAATCTCGAAGGTCTTGAACAACAACCCGGCGATGACCAGCCCGTTCCATTCAGCGACATGACGGGTGACAACTTCCCGCCCATGGCGCAGACGCCCTGTTGGATCACCCATACCAGCGAACAGTCCCACGCCT
>JARFRI010000369.1 GCA_029287335.1 Phycisphaera sp.
GCAGGCCAAGGCCGAGCCGATCCGACTCAGCCGAAACAAGCTGGGCTTGAAGATGGTGCAGGCTGCGCGCGACGAAGCACACCGCTTTGCCCAGCACTACCACCACATCCTGCGGCGCAAGCGGGTGCTCGGTGAGTAGGCTTTTTAATCAAGCGTAGTCGTGCGGTGCCCGTCGACGGTCTGGGCCTTCAAAAGACTCGGGCTGGCTACGGCGGTTGGAGCGTTTCACGGCATATGAGAAGGTATAGATCGTGACAGACATGATCGCCGCTGCACTTAACGCCACGAGCGGGCCGGTGATATCTGGTGCCGTGTTATTCGTCGCGGCGCGGGACATCTCGGCGATCAAGGCGAGTAGTACCACGCCCAGCACGACCCAGCCCATCGCGATGCGGTGTACGCCGGTGTAGGTCAGCAGGAGCAGCAGGCAGCCGATCCCCGCGTACGCCAGCAGCGCTTCGCCAAGCATCAAGACACCCATGTCATAGGGCAGGGCAAAGACCCGTTCGAATGGCAGCGCCAGTGACGTCTGGTTGCCGATGCCCGCTTTCTGAAGCTCGCCGAGATACCACACCCCGATCACGACCGCGTTGATGACCGCAAGGGCGATGGCAATACCCGGCCGCTGTGCAAGGTGCTTAAGCCGTAGGATCAGACCGGCGAGCCTGCAATAGACCCAAAATGCTGAAGACCTGTAAAGCCGCCAAACGCCAGGGGCAATCAGCGCCGCGAATAGGGCCGCACCCGTATTGGCCAGCACATCATTGAGCGAAGCAACACGCATCGGCAGCAGGCTTTGCAACGACTCGACCGTCCAAGACAACATGAATGCAATTGCCAGCGAGCCAAGCACTTCGAACGGCATGCTGCGCCGCCACGCCCGAATCGCCATGCGCAGCGTCACGCCCAACGGCAGGTACAGCAGCAAGTTCATCAGCAGGTCGCTCGTCGCAAACGATAAGTCAGTCGAGGACTTACCCGGCACCGCGACAACCCACTGTGGCGAGGCAGCCGTGTGGAGCAGTGCGGAAAGAACACCGCCTTGCTGATCCACCGCCTGCGACCAATTAAAATCAAACGGGATCAACGAACCGTAGATGAGCACCACGATCACAACGCCAGCCATCACCCCCGGGCTTGTCCAGACATGGCGACGTGAATCAGCCGCGACGGGTGTCGCTCGCGAGTTGTGATTGGATTTGGTCAACGCTGTGGCCCTTGCTCAACTGCATCAGCCTAGCATGTTGCCCCGGCAAATCGGCCCAGGTTGAACACGCGATCAGGCCGCAGACCAGCGACGCCCTTTGCGACGACGGGGTTGATCGTCGGCGTCGGCTTGATCGTTGGTTTTCGCGTTCTTGAAGTAATCGAAGAGCATGCCGTGAAGCACCGCCGCCTCGACAAAACGTTGCCTTGCCTCAGCTTTTTCTGCGAGCATGTTCGACAACCGCTGAGCACGCGAAGGCGAGATCTCGCCGTCCAGATACTCCCAAGTCAGCCTGTCCGCATCGGGTCCGAGGAATAATCGTGGCAGCATCGCAAAGCTCCATTTAAGTGAGATCACGGTAGATCCTTTCGTTCGCGTACCTGTTTTATCGACATAATCCGCCCCATCCTTTGAACCATTTTCGCAAACGAGGCTGCCATATTAGCTCTTAATCGGCCTTGGGTTGAAAAAAGTCGACCAATTCGCCGCGCAGCTTCTCCAGCGACGGGCGGTGGGTAAAGACCATGTGTCCCGACTCGAAGTAGCCAAACGTCACCCGATCCCGGGCATGGGGGTGGGTGATGCTGTGATCGATCGTGTACTGGGCCGCGTGGTAAGGCGTGGCCAGGTCGTAATAGCCCGCCGCGATATAGACACGCAGCTTGGGGTTCTCAGCCATCGCCTCACGCAAATCGCCCGCCACATTGAGGTAGTTGCTCTTGGCTCGGTCGTAGTCCCATCGCACGCCGACGAGGATGCCGTAGTCCATATCGGTTTTGTAGCCCAGTTCGCCGCGGACGTAGTCGTTAAACGTCGCGGTGAAGCCGCCGGCGACTCGTGAATAGCTCGGGTCGCCCGCCCCACTCCTATCGGTGGCCTTGTCGAGGTCCGGGCCGATGATGCGTCCATCGAATCGGCCGATGACTTTGTCTTCGCCTTTCATCAGATTGCCGCTGAAACGCCACTGCGAGATGCGCAAGTCCGAATCGAGGATCAACTCCTCAGGCAGTGCCGTATAGATCGCCAGTTGCTTGGCGATGGCTTGGCGCTCTTCTTCGGGCAGCGCGGCACCTTGCATCAGTGCAGGGCCGTAGACCTTGCGTGACCAAGCCTCGACCTGATCAAGCAGCACCGGCAGCTTGTGCTCCTGCATCTGGCCGGGCAGTCGTTTGTGATAGTGCGCCAGCGCCGTGTACGTCGGCAGGTAGAGCTGATAGGGCAGGTCGTTGCCTTCATCAAAACGCAGCGTTTGGAAACTGAGCACGGCCGAGACAAGGACCACCCCGTTGAGATCGATCCCTTTAGCTTGCAGTCGGTTGGCGACGCCAGCAGCGCGGGTCGTGCCGTAGGACTCGCCGGCAAGATACTTCGGGCTCAGCCAACGATCGTTCTTGGTGATCCACAGGCGGATGAACTCGGCAACAGAGTTGATGTCGCCGCTGACGCTGTGATACTCCCCGGGGTTTGTGCCTTCTTCCGCACGTGAAAAGCCCGTGGAGACGGGATCGATAAAGACAAGATCAGTCGTGTCCAACAAGCTCAGCGCATTGTCTTTCAGTTCGTATGGCGGGCCGACCGCATGACCAATGTCGTCCATATGGACCCGGCGCGGGCCGAAGCAGCCCATGTGCAGCCAGACGCTTGATGAGCCCGGCCCGCCATTGAAGCAGAACATAACCGGTCGGTCTTGTGGCTTACCGTCGTGCTTGGCGGTGTAGGCGATAAAGAACATGCTCGCCTTGGCTTTGTCCTTATCGTCTTTAAGTTGGATCGTGCCGGCCGTCGCGGTGTAGGCGATTTCCTTCTCCGCGATCTGCACCTCGTGCTCGGTGACAGACCAATCGCTTTCAGCTTGGGCTTTGGGATCAGCATCTTTCGCTGGCGGCGCGGCTTCGGGCTCGGCCAAGCTCGGCCAAGCAACAAGAACAGCGAAGAGAATGGCGAAAGAGAAACGTGCGATGGACATCATGTCGGCCTTTGCTGGGTAGGGTTCGCGGCATGCGACAGCTCGCGCAGTGCTATGTTACGGCGATGCCATGGGTTGTGTTCACTAATCTGTATGTCGCGCTGTGCGGGGCGGCCCTGACCGCGTCAAGCAACGCCCTGCTCGGCTTGCCGATACGGATCAGCCCTGTTGTGGGACTGGTTTTCTGCTGCACACTAGTGATTTACAACCTCGATCGCCTAGTCGAACCAAACCCCGGCGACAGCGAACACGAACGATGGGTCGATTCGCACCGCCGATTGCTATGGGGCCTTACGACGATCAGCGCAGCGGGATCGATTGCGCTGGCCACACAACTCAGGTCGAACGCGGTTGTATCACTCGTCATCGCTGGCTTAATCGCGATAGGCTATTGCCTGCCGGTGGTGCGGTATCACGGTCGTTGGCGAAGGCTGAAGGCACTACCCGGTGCAAAGCTCGTTCTCATCGCTTTGGTTTGGACTTATGCGACCGCGGGCTTGCCGATGCTCGAAAACGCTGTCGCCTTTGAAAGCAGCGCGATCCCGGTCCTGCTCGCCAGATTTTTCTTTATCGCGGCGGTCGCACTGCCCTTTGATTTGCCGGACATGCAACGCGACCAGCGATCGGGCATCGCGACGCTGCCAATCCTGCTGGGCGTCAATGCAACGCAGCGGGTCGCGTTCGTGCTGATTGCCATCAGTGCGATGACTTCCTTATTCAACCCTTGGCCCTATGCCAGCGCACTGCTTGTCAGTTCTGCCTGTGTCGCGGGCCTGATCGCGATACTCAGGCCCGACCGAGGCGTGCTGTATTTCATGGTGGCGTTAGACGGTATGCTGCTGGTTCAGGCCGGGCTGCTCTGGGCTATCGCGGGCTAGTGTAAGTGCCGGTTATACTGATGTGAGTTGAATACAGCCATGAGTGATGCAACCACCTATCCCCTGATGTCTGATGTCACGACGCACGGCATACGCGTCGGTGCAAACGCATTCTTTCTGCCCGACGAGTCCACGCCGGAGGACAATGAGTTTGTCTTCGGCTACCGCATCGTCATCCTCAATGAAAGCGACCGGACGGTGACACTGTTATCGCGGCACTGGGACCTGATTGACGCTGAAGGCGAGCTGCGCGTCGTTGATGGTGAGGGCGTTGTGGGCCAGAAGCCACGCCTGGGCCCGGGCGAAGCCTTCAAGTACCACAGCTTCGCGGTCCTGCCAACACCATGGGGCACGATGGACGGCCATTACCACTTCCGTGCCGAGGACAATCAGGAAAAGCTCCAGGTCGCCATCGGCCGATTTTACTTGACCCAAGAAGCAGCCCAGCAAACCGCCACGAACAACTCCACCAAGGCCGGCCAGGATTGAGCAACACCAATCATCCAGCCCAACACGGTGCTAAGCACTCGACCAAGAGCTACCGCGGTCGCCACCGCAGCATGAGCGATGAAGCTGCGCATAACAATGACGAGCCTTTCAGGCCAGCCCCGATCCTTGAACACCCGTTGGTTTGTGCGACCAACCCGGTACTTGTCGATACGCCCGAAAAACTGGCAGACGCAATCGAACACCTCCGTTCGGCGGGCACCTTCGGCTACGACACCGAGTTCATTGGGGAAGACTCTTACTACCCGCACCTTTGCGTCATCCAAGCCGCAACGACCCAGCGCGTCCTGCTCATCGATCCATTAGCGATCGAGGACTTATCGACGTGGTGGGCGCTGCTCAACGATGATTCGCTTTGCAAGATTCTGCATGCCGGGGCACAGGATATTGAGCCGGTGTACCGACTAACGGGCAAGCCCGCCGCCAACCTGTTCGACACGCAGGTTATCGCCGGGTTGGTTGGTCTCGACTACCCACTATCGCTGGGCAACACGATCCAAGCGATCCTTGGCGTCGCTCACGACGCGGGTGCGAAGTTCAGCAAGTGGGACCGCCGACCGCTCACGCCCCAGCAGATCCACTACGCCGCAGGGGATGTGCGATACCTCTGTGCGATACATGCATGGATGCAGGACAAACTCATGGAACTGGGCAACAGTGACTTAGCCAAGCAGGCCTGCGAAGAGTTATGCGATCCGATTCGCTATGCCTTTGATCCCTTGGCACGCAAGGTCAAGGCCAAAGGGCTCAACAAACTTTCGCGCAAGAAGCGAGCGGTCTTTAATGGCCTGCTCGTCTGGCGAGAAAAACTGGCCCGTGAGTTAAACGTCACGCCCCGCGGCCTGCTCGCAGACGAGGCGGCCTACGAAATCGCAGAAAACCTGCCACGCGAGCAGCATCTGATCGGCGCGATCAAGTTCGTCCCACGCCCGATTGCAGAACAGTACGGCGACGCCGTCTTAGAAACCATCGAAGCCGCGATCGCCGGGCCGCACCCCAAAAAACCGATCTCACCCAAACACAGCCGAGACGATCTGCGACACGCGGTCAATGCGCTGTGGGACCGTGTCGCCCAGGCCTGCGAAGCGAGATCGATCGCCCCCGCTGCCGTCACCAGCAAGAGAGAGTTAGGCCCACTGGTCAGTGCGGTGCTCGATGGCAGACCCATCCCGCAACGACCGATCAACACCGGCTGGCGCAGGGACCTGCTTGGCGATATTGTCAGCGACGAAGCCCTGGTCGTCATCGATGCGTAAGCTCAGTCGCGCTTGATCACCCGCCCCGCGATCAGGTCGTTCACGAGCTTCGCCAGCCCTTCGATATCATCACCCTCAATGATCTTCCTGATCACCGCAGGGTCGGCCGGGGTCTTCTCCAACTGCCCCTTCACCTTTTGCCACAGCTTGGCTCGCTTGCCATCGGTCTCTGCCAGGTACAAGTCGGTTACGGCTTCTTGCAGCCGGTTGGCAACGATCGTGTCGAGGTTGTCGTAGTACCGCTTGACGATCGAAGATTGTTTGCGTGATAGATCTTTTGAACTCATCGGGATTCCTAAGTGGGCCAGATATGCC
>JARFRI010000387.1 GCA_029287335.1 Phycisphaera sp.
GCGACCATCGCATAGACGGGCAGCCTTGCCGAGCAGGTCATGAGCGGGATAACGAGGATGGTGATGATGCGATCGCGCCGCGACTCGATGACCTTGGTGGCCATGATCGCGGGGATGGCGCAGGCGTGTGCCGAGAGCATGGGGATGAAGGCCTTGCCAGGCAGGCCGACCTTGTGCATGATCCGGTCGGCGACGAAGGCAGCACGCGCGAGGTAGCCGGTGTCTTCAAGGAGTGTCAGCGCGAAGAAGAGGATGCAGATCTGCGGGAGGAAGACGATGACCCCGCCGACGCCGGCGATGATGCCATCGACGATGAAGCTGCTGATCAAACCCTCTGGCAACACGGAGGATGCCCAACCGCTCAGCGCGCCAAAGGCTATCTCGATCCAGTCCATCGGGTACGTCGCGGCCTTAAAAATAAGGAAAAACAAGACGAACATAATCGCCGCGAAGACCCCAACCCCAGCGAGCGGGTGGGTAAAGACGCGGTCGACCGCTTCGGTGCGTTTTTCAACTGCTTCGGAGACCTGCTCGCCCGCCGCAACACCGACGCCACAGGCCCAGGTGTGCCGGTTGGTGTGTGGGCAACTCGTACAGGAGGTACAGGCGATTCGTTCGGTCATGCCCGCCGCGCGTGCGCTGTCAATCGATTCGTCGCCAGCCAGGTCCTCCGCGATCGCATCGCGCAGCGCATCGATACCTTCGCCGGTGCGTCCACTGATGGGCACGATCGTGGCGTCGAGTTCTTTGCCCAGGGTTTCGAGACAGATCGTGACGCTCTGTTTGCGCGCTTCATCGATCATGTTCAGCGCAACGATCATGGGCATCCCCATCTCGCGCACTTCGGAGGCGAGGTACAGGTGCCGTGAGAGGCAGGTGGCGTCAACGATGACGACCACCGCGTCGGGGCGCTGGATGCCTTTGAGTCGGCCGTGCAACGCGTCAGCGGCGAGGAGTTCTTCGGAGTGGTCGGCGAAGTGGGCCGAGTACAGCCCGGGCAGGTCGATCAATTCGATCTCGTGCTCGCCCGCTTTGATCTGGGCGGCGCGTCGTTCGAGGGTCGTGCCGGGGAAGTTGCTGGTCTTGGCACGCAAGCCGGTGAGCCGGTTAAAGAGCGTGGTCTTGCCGCAGTTTGGGTTGCCGACGAGCGCGACGCGGAGGGGGCGTTTGTCGGGCCACTTGCGGTGGGGCTGCTGGACGTTGAGTGAGATCGTGGTCATGGCTATCGCTGGGGGTCGTTGGTTTACTTCGTGATCGACGCGACGCGGATATGCCGAGCCACCTCGGCAGACAGGCCGATGCGTGTCCCGCCACAGCTCACGATGATGCGCGAGCCAGCCCGGACCATACGGATCGATCGGCCTTCGTGCATGCCCATGGTCTTGAGCCGGATGAGCATGGCATGGTCTTTTTCTTCAATTCGTAGAACCAAGGCGGTGTCCCCGGCCTTGAGGTCGGTCAGCGGGATCGAGCCGAGCGGAGCCGGTCGGCCCTTCAATGGCGTGCTGGGGGTCGTCATGCTGGGATTATAGGCTTGGTGAGATTGAGTTGCAATAATGTGCGTACATCGTTCTCACACTCAGCAGCGAACCGATCCGCCACGGATTGCGTTGGCATGGTATCGGTCTAACATGACCTGCCACTGCTTACTAAACGACAAGAGAGTCATTTTGAAACGATTTCAACCTGTTCGGCTTTGTCTGCTCGCCTTGTTCGTTTGGAGTGCCGCGAATGACACACCGGCCAGCGACTGGCCGCAGCACCTCGGACCGACGCAGGACGCGGTCTCTGACGAGACCGGCCTGCTCGACACCTGGCCCGCCGCCGGCCCGCCCGAACTCTGGCGGCACGATGTCGGACTGGGCTTTGCGGGCGTCGCCGTCGTCGATGGGCAGGTCTTCCTCAACGACCGCGAGTCAGGCGTCGCCGACATCCTCCGCGTCTTCGATCTGGACACCGGCAAAGAACTCTGGCAACACAAAGTCGATGCGCCGGGCCGAGTCAACTTCCCCGGCTCGCGCTCCACGCCATCCGTCACCGACACACACGTCTACACCACCGGTGCCCTGGGCCACATCCACGCCGTGAACCGTGAGACGAAGCAGGCCGACTGGTCGTTCAAGATGTGGGAGAAGTATCCGGACGCCAGCCAGAGCTTTGGCTACGGGCCGTCGGCGATGGTCGTGGATGATCTGCTGCTCTTGACGCCGACCGCGCCAAACGATCCGATCGTCATCGCGGTCGATCCCAAGACGGGTAAAGAACTCTGGCAATCCGAAGCGAAGCTCACGACCAATCAAACGCACCACACGCCCGTCGTCCGAACGATTGCGGGCAAGCGCGGGATCTCTTGCCGTGACCGTACGCACCTCTACTTCATCGATATCAAGACCGGCAAGACGATCTGGTCGCACAAGGTTTACGACATCCAAGGCGGCCCGCACGTGACCATCCCGCCGGTGACGGTGATCGGCAAGCAAAACCAATACGTGTTTGTGACCAACGGCTACGAAGACGGCTCGGCGCTCTACGAAGTCACCACCGCTGCCGCAGAAGATCAGTTCGCCGTCCGCGAGATCTACCGCACCCCCGAAGGCAGCCAAGTCCACCCCGCGATCTATCACGACAAACACTTCTACTTAAACATCAACGAAAACGCGAACCTCCGCGGACGCAACCCCGACGGCGGCCTCGCCTGCATCGACGCCAACACCGGCGAAGTCAAGTGGAAAACCGAGAATGCCCCCAACCTCAACCGCGGCGCACTGACACTCGCCGACGGCAGGCTCTACGTCTTCGACGGCGACACCGGCGAACTGATGATCGTTAAGCCCAACCCGGAAAAGTTCGAGCTGGTGGCTAAGTTTGAAGCCCTAAAACCTGAAGGTCGAAGCAACAACGCATGGTCACCCATCGTCATCTCTGACGGCCGGCTCATCATCCGTGACCATCGACAGATCGTCTGCTTTGACCTGCGTAAGAAGAAAGCCGAACGATAAAAATGAGTATCTACATAAATCGAGAGACCAACATGTTCAATCGCCTGTCTATCCTTTTCGTTATTGGTGCCATGCTCGCCATGAGTATTTCCGCCCAAGACAAAGCCCCCACCGCGCCGCTTGAGCACGACCACCACACCCACAAGCACAACCCTGCGCATCCAACCGTTCCCGCCGATGGCGAGCGATTCCACACCGACCGTGAAGGTGCCGCCCTGAAGCTTCCTCTTGAGGAAGACGCCTTTACCTTCGCGATCTACGGTGACCGCACTGGCGGGCCGCACAAGGGCATCAACGTCCTGGCACAGGCCGTCGCCGACACCAACCTCATCGAACCCGACCTAGTCATGACCGTCGGTGACCTGATCAACGGCTACGCGGATGACAAGGTCTGGATGCCCCAGATGAAGCAGTACAAGTCCGTCATGGACGAACTCATCTGCCCGTGGTTTCCTGTTGCCGGCAACCACGACATCTACTGGCGAGGCCCAAACAAGCCCGACCGCGAACTCGAGCCGCTGTACGAGATGCACTTCGGCCCGCTGTGGTACGCCTTCGAGCACAAAGACTGCTTCTTCATCGTCCTCTACACCGACGAGGCCGACCCCAAGACCGGCGAACGCAACTTCAATAAACCCGACTCGCAGCGCATGTCCGACGAGCAATTCGACTGGCTTAAGGGCATCCTCAAGAAGGCCAAGGACGCGAACCACGTCTTCGTCTTCCTCCACCACCCGCGCTGGCTGGGCATGCAGGGTAAAGCGAAAAGATATGGCGATGACTGGACGAAAGTCCACAAAGAACTCGTCGCCGCAGGCAACGTCTCCGGCGTCTTCGCCGGCCACATCCATCACATGCGATTCGACCCACAAGACAAAATCAACTACTTCTCACTCGCTACCGTCGGCGGCGCACAGCCCGGCTGGGCGCCCAAGGCCGGCTGGCTGCACCACTACAACCTCGTCACTGTTCGCAAAGACCAAGTCGCCTTCTCCGCCTACCCCGTCGGCGCAGCCATGGACCCCAAGGCCATTACCGGCGACGTCTCCGAGCAGTCCGAGGTCCTGGGCCGAGCCATGCCCGTCCGCTTCACAGAGCCCATCACCATCGCCGGCGACGGCTCGGTCGATGATCAAATCACCATCACTATCAAGAACCCCGCCAGTTTCGCCATCGACATCGAACTGGTCCCCAACAGCAAGGACAGCCGCTGGCTCATCGGACCCGACCACGACCACGCCACCATCCCGCCCTGCAAAGAAAAAACCATCACATTCAAGGTCAAACGCGCGCCCGGCAAGTTCGACACGACCGCCCGGGCCATCGTCCTCGAACTGGGCATCGACCTGCTGACCGACAAACAACGCTTCCCCATCCCGGTCATGCGTGTCACCGTCCCGGGTTCGCTTCGCATTGATGTCGAATAAAGAAATGAAGCTCCGCGGCTTGCCGTGTTCTAAGC
>JARFRI010000051.1 GCA_029287335.1 Phycisphaera sp.
GGACACGCCACCCGTTCCAGGCGGGCGTGCTGCTGGTCAGTGTGCTTTCGCTGGTCGGGTTGCCGCCGCTGGTGGGTTTCCTTGGCAAGCTGTACCTGATCGGCTCGGCGTTCTCTGCGGGCAATAGCGACTCGGGCTATGCCGGCCTGTTCCAAGGCTTGGTTGTGTTGTTGATCATCAACTCGGCGATGAGCGCGGGGTATTACCTGCGGATCATCGCGGTGGCGTTCTTTGGTGAGGACAAGGGCCAGACGGTTGAGACGGCTTTGCCGATGCGTCGGGCCGGCGGCGTGATCGCGGCGTTGGCATCGATCGCCTTGGGTGGGTATCCAAGCGCGGGCTACCTCGCAGAGCACGCGAAAGACGCGGCCGAGCCGGTTGGGCAGTCGGATTCAGATGAGGTTGAAGCCGTGGTTGAGCCGACGCAAGTTTCGATCGTCCCCGGCGACGCATAGCGTCGCGGCTATTGACCAATGCGCAAATTCAAGATCACGATACGCACTATTCGCTGGGCGCTTCGGCTTCCTGCTCGTCCGTATACGCTTTGAACTCGCGGAGTAGTCGGCGCTGCCTTTCAGCGAAGCGTGACAGCTCGGGCAGGTCTTGTCGGCCGATCGCTGTGGTTAACAACGCGGAATCCGCCTCGGCCGCGTGATTGGTCAGCAGCGCGAGCCAGACGAGTTTGGATTTGCTCTGCGTCGCTTTTTCGAGCAAGCCGGGGTAGGTCGTGTTGTCATCATTGAGGGCGACGGCGTTGAGGATGATCCAGGCCCGCTCGACGTCTTCGGCTTGGTCCCACACCTTGAGGAGAGGCCCGATGACGCGCTGCACCATCGCGGGATCAACCAGATCGGGCTGGCTCAGGCGGTTGAGCCCTGCCAAGCGTCTGATCGCGTTGAGGCGTGTTGAAGTAACCTTGCTGTCGAGGTCTTGCAGCCAGGTGTCGATGGCAGCGGCGGTGGTGGGTCGGGCCTCGACCAGGCAGTCGCGGATGTCGGACAGCCCGCCGATCCCGGTTGGGCGCCAAAGGCCTGCGTGGTTCAACGCGGGGTTGGTCAGCAACCTTGCATCAAAGGCCAGCGGCACACCCGGGTTCTTTGCACGCAGGGTGCCGAACTGATGGTAGTCCAGCCGGGTGTCGATGATCATGCGTTCGCCGGCCTTGAGGCTAAAGCGTCTGCCCAAGTCGATCACGATCGGCGAGGTGGGCGGCATCCCGCGTCCGGAACTGGATGCGTTAATGGTGACGACCGCGTTCTGCTTGATCGGGCCGTTCTCGGTGATCGCCAGCGGGAAACGCGAGGTGTTCCAGATCGTGATTTCCGCGCTGATGGGTTGGAGGGGTTTGATGCGTTGGGGCGTGATCCGCATCCGTACATCGAGCCAAGGCGTGCGTTCGAGGTCCACCTTCCAGAACGATTCAGATGACTTAGCCATGAGCGCGAGCAGTGCTTTGCCTTCGGTCGTGGGCTGGGCGGGTGTGCCGGTCTTGAGCATCTCTCGGCCGGCCACGAGCGCCGCCAGTGACGTCGCCGAGCCGGATTCGATGAATCCCTGGAGCAGACGCGCTCGCCCCGCATCGTCCTGTCCCGTCGCCAAGGCCAGGCCACAAGCGGCGAGCGGCTGCGTCGCGGCGTGGGGTTTAAGCTGTTCACGCGCCTTGGCGGTGTCGCCTTGACGCAGCGCGATCCATCCCAACGCGACGGGGTCGCTATCGTTTTCCTGGGCGATCTTCCGGGCCTGGTCCAGGTCGGGAGCAAAGACTGCGGCGATCGATACCAGGTTCTGCTTGTCGTGAGCGATACGCTCATCGTCGTCGGGCTGGTCGGGCTTGGTACTTAGCTGCCTTACGATGCGATCAAAGACGAGCTGAGCTTGGTCCTGATCGTCACCATCTCGCAACAAGGCGAGGCGAACGACTTCAAGGCTGATGGGCAGATTGACCTTTTCCTGAGCGGGCGGCTCAGCCTCTGGTGCGTCGGCATCGTCGTCCGCTGGGGCAGGTTCGGCGGGTGCCTGGTTTAGTGCGGCCTCAAACTCATCGAGCAGTTGCAGCAATAGTTCGTCCTGCCCGGACATAGCCAAGCTCTGGGCCCAGCCGACATAGGCTTCCAGTGGCAGCGGCTCTGGGCTAAGCCGAGTGGAGACCACCTGGTACTGCTGGGCTGCGCGGACGAAGGCGCCTTGCTCGGCAAGCTGTGCGGCGAGTTGCAGCCGCGGGACGGGGGCGACCGGATCGGCACGGACGACGTTGACTGTCGCGGTGCCGCGCTTGACCGCGTCGCCACCCAGTTCGATGACCAGGCCGAGCATGGCCTGCGCCGCTTCAAGGTTGGCCGGGTCGGCACGGGCCGCCTCGACCGCCCACTTCCGGCGGGCACGCTCGTCGCCTAATTCATTGGCGACCGAGGTGGCGAAGGATGCCAAGCGCGAGCGGAGCGGGCCGGAGAAGGCTCGGCCCGTTTCGCTGTTGAGCAGTTGCTCGACCTCGCGCAATTGCGCATCGAGGGTGTTGTTACTTGAGAGGCGGTATCGGATGAGGTTAAACCGTGCGCGGTCGTCATCGATCCCCGTGGCGAGGTAGCCGACCAGTGCTTGTTCGTACGCGTCCATGTCGCCGGCGGACTCTGCGAGCTCGGCCCGCATCGACCAGGCCTGCTCGTTGGCCGGATTCAACGCCAAGGCACTGTCGAGCAGCGTCCCGGCCAAGATGGCTGGCTCGTCGCTCTCGATCACCTCGGAGAACGTTAAGAACGACAACGCCGAGCGGACGTAGCTATCGGCGAGCTGTTCTTTCGCATTGGTGTTGACCTCCTCAGCGGTAGCGGAGAGGCTCAAGAGGCAGATTAAGAAGAGGAAGGATCGTTTGATCATCATGGCAATGGTGGGGGTCGGAATTAGGTGTGTCATCGAGTCTTCTATCGGTAGAATCAAGTGCTTATGATCAGACCAGTCTGAAGGGCCAAGCCCCAGCGAGCGTCGCCGCGCTGCAGATATAGAACAATACGACCATGGCCAGCTTCAGGGTTCCGGTAAAGATTCGGCCGGCTTGGGGGACCAGCGGATCAATGACAAGCCACATGGCAAGAAAAAGACCCGCCGCGACGAACGCCAGGCCCATGGTCAGTTGCATATCGGCTGGCATCTCGGGCATCTGGGATACAAGCTGCGACAGGCCGAGCACAAACATGCTCTGCGCCCAGCAGAAGCAGGTCAACACCAGGGCGATCTGTCCCGCTTTCTTCATCGCGGTCCTCCAGCAAACGTTACGCCCCACGGGTCAGGCTTGGCAGGCCAGCGGATAGCTCCTGCGTCATCGCCTGGGCCTGTGCCGCGGGGTCTTCGGGGTGCTCGTGCATGCGGCGGACCAATGCGGAGCCGACGATCGCGGCATCGGCGACCGCCACGACATCGCGGACCTGATCGGGGCTGGAGATGCCAAAGCCCACGGCCATCGGCGCATCGGTGACATCGCGGAGCTTGGCGATTCGATCGGGCAACTCCGGCGGCAGCGCGCTGCTCTCGCCGGTGATGCCTCGGCGGGAGACGACGTATGCGAAGCCGGTGCTCGCCGCCGCGATCTGCTGGGCGCGCTGGATCGGTGTGGTCGGCGCGATGAGCATGCTGAGGATCAGGCCCGCCTTGGCTGCGGCGTCGCGCGCGGGTTGTGATTCCTCCAATGGCAGGTCGGGGAAGATAAACCCATCAAAGCCGGCCTGTGCCGCCTGCTTCACAAAGGTATCGAGCCCGATGCGGTACACGATCGAGTAGCTGACCATGGCGACGAGGCCAAGCTCGGTCTGATCACGCACGGCAGCGATCTGTTCGAAGACCTGTTCGACGCGCGTGCCGCTGTCCAGCGCCCGGGTCATGGAGGCCTGGATCACCGGGCCGTCGGCGATGGGGTCGGAGAAGGGGATGCCGACTTCGCAGATCGATGCGCCGCCGCGCTCCAGGGCGGGGATGATTTTGCCAAGTAACTCGACGCCGCCGTCACCCGCGGTGATGAAGGGCATCAGGGCCTTGCCGCCCTGCTTGCCAAGGGTTTGAAAGATTTGATCGATGCGGTTCATAGTGCTACAGAATATCAGTTCTCAATTTGAGGGGTGGCCGGGGTCGAGTCCGCGAGCCCCCGGAACGAACGAGAGAGAAACCCGATTTAAAGCGGTTTGTTCCGGGGGGTCGCAAAGCCTCCACCCCGGCCACCCATCATCATCGTCACGTCTTGATGGTGGAGTTCAGGTAGAACGAGATCGGCACGTACAAGACGATAGGCAGCAGTGCGGTGGTGATAGGGTTGAGCCCGCCGATCTGCATGAGGACCAGGCCCGCTGACCACGCGCCGATGGTGATGCTCGCGGCCTTGGCCGAGCTGATGAGCATGTTGCCGGGCATGCGGGTGAGGAAGTAAGGCAGGCCCATCAGCAGGATCAGCACACCCATGACCAGCGTCGTGAACCGGCCCCACATGACCTGGGTGATCTGACCGCGCTGCTCAGGCGTCAGCGCAGAATTGCTGCGCATCGCTTGGAGCTGACTAATCGATTGCAGACGCACGTACAGTGCCGCCTGCCGCGTGATCAAGACTTGTGGCGAGAGCTCGGTACGGTATCGATCCACCGGCTCGCCTCCCAGCGCCTCGGGCAGCGTGTCGCTGCGGACCGTTCGGAACGCTTCGCCACCATCGAGCAGCCAAACGCCTTTACCTTCAGACCACGTCGCGTCGTCGGCAAGGATCAGCCGCATCTGCCGGCCCGTCTCGTCACGCTCAATGATCCGGACATCCTTCATCGACCCGCGGTCGGCGCTGAAGCTCGACGCACTGATCAACGCGCCCGACTCGTCCTTCGCATAATGCACCGGCTTTTCCGTGATCGTTGGCTGGCCGACCTGCGACTTGGACCGGACCAGCTTCTCGGCCAACGGCGGGATCGCCAACTCCTGCACCGGCAAGACGAGCAGGTTGATCGCAAAGCCCGCGATGAGCACCGGCGCCGCGATGCGATACAGGCTGATGCCGCTGGCGAGGATGGCGGTGATCTCGCGGGTGCGTTGGAGCTGGGCGATCGTAAATCCCATCGCCGCAACAACGAGCAGTCCCGACATCGCCGAGAAAATCAGCAGCAGCACCGGGCCGTAGTAGTCGGCCATGACCCATGCCGTGCCCGCGAGCACCCCACCCATGCGATCGGCGTGCTCTCGGCCGGCCTTGAGAAACTCATCCAAGTCCACGATGAGATCGACCAACACATACAGCCCGCTGAGAACCACGCAAAGGATGACGTAGTTCTGCAGGAACTGCTTGATGATGTACCGGTCGAGGGTTTTCATGTTGGGGAGGAGTTAGAAGCTGGGGGTTGGGGGTTGGGAGCAAGCATTGGTTCGGCTAATGGCTAACAGCTACTGGCTAACTGCCTCAATTCCTTGCTACAAGCAGGTACAGCCGGGCGATCACAAACAGCAGGATCAGGTTGCCTGCCCAGAGGATGCCCATCCCGATGACTCGATCGCCGCTGGTGCCCGCGATGATATCGTTGATGGCGATGCGCTCGGCCATGCTCGACCCGGTGTGGATCATCACCAGCGTGACGATCGCGAGGATGAAGGCCCAGAAGAACACGACCAACGGCAGCCGATCCCGCATCCGCACCGACAACAACGTGCCCAGCAGCAACAACAAAGGCGTCGCCAGGGCCGTCGCCAGGCGCGTGTGCAACTCTGCCTCGATCATGTACTTGAGTTGATAGATGCTAAAGCTCAGGCCGAGCCTGGCTTGCTGGACGCCCTTTGATTCGCGCATGGCTTCACGCCGAGCCCATTCGTTGAGTTCTTCCGCTGTCAGCGACGCGGGGTCGGCCCCCAGCACCTGCGCGTCGTATCGCATCGCGGGGAAGGCGTACTCTTCTTTATTGTTGACCGCGCCGCTGTCGTTGAGCCCGAGCACGCTGACGTTGCGCATCGTGATCGTCGCCTCGGGCTCGCGATCAAAGCGATCGGTCCTGAAGGTGACCTCTGCGTAGTCACCTTCAAAACGTCGGATCGGCTCACCCAGCAGTTGCGGGTTGTCGTAGCGATCCACCGTCACACGCACATCGTCCCCGCCCGTGAGTACCAGGCCGCGGTCGGTCACGTCAACCAACGGGCTGCTCAGCCGGTAGAACGTGTTGGGCAGTCCGCCCTTGAGCGTGATGAAGCCGCGGCCGGTGTTGCGGTCCAGCGACTCGACAATCAGGTTGAGCAGGTGCTGCCGAGAGAGCGCCGCGGCGAGGTCGTCCTGGGCTTCACGGACCTGGTCAAAATCTTCGGGGTTGCGCTTCAGCCGCATCAGGTCCGCGAAGGTAAAGAACACCGCTTCATCCGAAATCGGATCGGGCAGCAGGATCGGCTGATCGGTCTGCAACACCCCCGACCGCCCCACCGTGCGCATCTGATCGCTGACCGCTTCGTAGTAGACCGGGTCGACGAGTCGCAGGGTGATGTAGGACTTGCCGCTCGGATCGCGGACGAGCATCGCGCTGGCGGTGCTTGCGGTCGTGTCGTTGATGAAGCGCTGGGTTTGCGGATCGAATTGGCCAACCGCTACGCCGGTCATCACGATGAACTGCTCGGCGGTGAGGTTGCCCACGCTTGCGTTGGCCGGGGGATCGCGGACCTCCGCCGCATCGGAATACAAGACCAGGCCATCGCCGAGTTTGTACGGTCGGTTCTGATTGAGCTGACTCACCAAGACGCCCAGCACGTCGCCCTCGATCGTCTTCTTCGCCGCCTTCCAAAAGCCCGGCACCACCGTGTTGCTCAGCAGCAACAACACCAGCATCAGCACAAACCCCAACCCCGCGACCGGCGCGAAGATCCGGCTGTAGCTCATGCCCCCGGCACGGCAGGCGAGGATCTCGTTGTCCTTGGCCATGCTATGGAACACCAGCGTCGCCGAGAACGCGCCGGCGAAAGGTAGCGCGAAACCCAACACCGTCGGCATCGTGTATAGAACGAACTTCACCAGCGTCACCGGCCCGAGCAGCCCATCGGTCATCGGGCCCACCGCCGCGCCAAAGCTCAGCACCACCACCAGCACCGCCGTCGTCAGCACGAGGACCTTGAGCAGTTCACGCAGGATGTAGCGGTACAGCGTCCAAGGCATGGTTTAGAAGCTGGGAGTAAGGAGTTAGAAGCGAGTAGTGTACGACGGTATTCAAGCCCACGGCTTACCCGCGAAGCGGCACGCCGCGCGGGTCACCCACGCAGCGCCGCTTTTTGGATCTTCATCAGATTGCGGATGCCCTTACCGGCAAAATCAAGCAGCGTGTCCAACTCCGCCCGGCTAAAGACGCCCTTCTCGCCGGTGCCCTGCACATCAATGAAGTTGCCCTTGCCGTCCATCGCCACGTTCATGTCCACCTCGGCCCGGACATCCAGTTCATAGTCCAGGTCCAGGTACGCCTGGCCATCGATGATCCCGACGCTGACCGCGGCGACCGGGCCGATGATCGGGTTGGACTTGATTCGGCCGTCAGCCCGAGCCGCAGCGATCGCTTGAGCCAGCGCGACGTAGGCCCCGGTGATCGCGGCGGTGCGTGTCCCGCCGTCGGCTTGCAACACATCGCAGTCGCAGGTGATCATCATGCCGGGCATCTTGTCCAGGTCTACTGCGGCGCGGAGCACCCGTGCGATGAGCCGTTGGATCTCGGTCGATCGGCCATCGGGGCCGCGTCGTTTTCGGTCGGGGGTCGAGCCGGGCAGCATGGCGTACTCGGCGGTGACCCAGCCGTGCGTCGGGTCGCCGTTCTCATCGCGTTTGATCCAACGCGGGGTCTCGCTGGCGATACTCGCGGTGCAGAGGACGCGCGTCCCGCCCATGGCGATCTGCACGCTGCCCGCGGCGGCGGAGGGGAATGGCTCGATCGTGGTCGGTCGGAGTTGGTGCGTGGGTCGTTTAGGCATGCTGGTCATTTCCGGTTGTGTTTGAATCGCAGAGTGTAACGGGAACCATCACATGAGTTGAAGGAAACGCACGTTAGCCGGCGGGCTTGTCCCGCCGATCACGATCACACGATCGGCCCGACAAGCGGGCCGGCTAACACAACGCACCACACCGCAATCACGAAACGCGCAGGTATACTCCCCCAATGGTTCGTTTGTTTCTCATCTCGCTGTTGGTGATCTTGAGTGCCTGCCAGCGCCCGCCGATGGTGCTGCCGACGATGTTCGCAAGCGGGCAGGTCGCCCCGCTCGCAGACACGCCCGACCCGTGGCGGACGAGCGAGCGCACGATCTTTTACGCAACAGATCGACAGTTCGAGAAGAACCAAGGCCCGATGGGAACCTACGGCACACGCCGCAACGACGCGCTTGCGCTAGGACAACTGAGCATCGGCATCGGCAAACCGGACGCATGGCAACGATTCAACGCCGCCACGCAGGCCGAGCCCACCGGCCAGCGCCCCGACCCAACCATCACGGCCATCCATCGCTTGGGCAGCATGCAGTGGACGCCGGCCGGCATCACCCCGCACGTAACGGACGAGCCGAGCGAACAGCCCTTCATCGAACAACTCGACGCCGCCTTGCAACAGTCCAGTGGCAAGACGATCACCGTCTACTTGCATGGCTTCAAAAACAGCTTCGAGGAAGCCGCGCTGACCACCGCGGAACTGAGCTTCTATAGCGGCGGGCTCGGGCCATACATCCTTTACAGTTGGCCAAGCCTGGACAGCCTGTTCGAGTACAGCCACGACCGCGACTCGGTGCGCTACACCACGGCACACGCGCGGCGGTTCGTCGAGATGCTCGCCGAGGAAATCGGTGCAGGGCATTTGTCCGCTACGAAGATCAACTTCGTTGCCCACAGCAGCGGGGCCGAGGTCGTCGGGTCGGTCCTGCGCGAACTCGGGTTGATGTCGCACGACCAAACGCCGCAGCAACGCAAAGCGCAGTGGAAGGTCGGCGACGTCATCCTCATCGCACCGGACATCAGCACCGACGTCGCACGCGAACGCATCCTCAAAGAAGACCTCCGCGGCATGTACGAGAAGATCGTCGTCTACTCCTCCAACGGCGACACCGCCCTGCGATGGGCCTCGCGCGTGCTCTATCGCACGCCCCGCATCGGGTCGATCCATGAGGAAGACCTCACCGAAGCGGACCGCCGCTGGCTTGGTCAGGCGGAAAACGTCACCTTGATCAGCGTTGATGCGCAACACAACGGCGACCCGGTCCGCCACTCCCACCACCGCTTCTCCGGTGCCGCCCTGTCCGACATCCTCTTGTGCCTGCGATCCGATCTGCCGCCGGCCCAGCGCGGGCTCACCCGTCAAGAAGGCGAGATCATCTGGCATTTCGCCGAAGACTACGAAGCACGGGTCACCGAGGCCGCGATCAAGGCCTACGGCAAGCCGAGTGAAGCGAGTAAGTGACACAAGCGCGAGATGCCGCGGGCCTACAATGTCCGCATGACTACGCCCGCCTCACCTGATCACCCGCCCAAGCACACCAACGCGCTGGTCCACGAGACCAGCCCGTATCTCTTGCAGCACGCGTACAACCCGGTGCAGTGGCTGCCTTGGGGCGAGGCCGCGTTTGCCCAGGCCAAGCAGCGCGACGTGCCGATCTTCCTGAGCATCGGCTACTCGACGTGCTACTGGTGCCACG
>JARFRI010000412.1 GCA_029287335.1 Phycisphaera sp.
GCTTCGTCACGCTGCCGATCTTGGGCAGTGTGGTTTGTGGTGGTGATGGGGCATGTTGGCGCGGAGTTGGGCGCACGCATGGTGCAGGGATGCAAGGCGTGGCGGTTGGGCCGAGGGTCGGGATGGCTGGCGGGGCTAGGGGGTGCGTGGGTTGTGTCGGGTCAGCGCGCGCGGAAGAGGGGATTGGCCTGTTTTGGAGAGGAGATGGGTCGGGGGTGGGGTTGCTTGGTGGTGCGCGGGTGGAAGCAGAAGGCTGATGGTCGTGTCTTTCCCGCATGAAGATTCATGCGGGCGGTTGTCGTTTTGGGAGGCGCCAAGGCATGGAGAGAGAGACGATGATTGTGAGTTGTGTGTTAAGATTTGGTTAAACCGGGCCTGAGTACGCCTGAGCCGGGTCGCCTACAATGTGGACCTATGAAGATTGATTTGTCCAGCATGGTTCTCGACAACGCCGGCGCTGCCAATGGTGGGGCGGGGTTGGAGTTTATTAAGCGGAAGAAGCCGGACTGGCTGCGGGCGAAGCTGCCCAGTGGGCCGGGGTTTAAGGAGACGCGCGACCTGGTGAGCAAGTACAAGCTGCACACGGTCTGCGAGTCGGCCAAGTGCCCGAACCTAGGCGAGTGCTGGGAACGCGGTACGGCGACGATGATGATCCTCGGGGATGTCTGCACGCGGTCCTGCGGATTCTGCCACATCAAGACGGGTAAGCCCCCGGAGTACGATCTCGATGAGCCGAGGCGGGTGGGGGAGGCCGCGGCGATTATGAACCTCAAGCACCTGGTGATCACCAGTGTGAATCGCGACGAGTTGCCTGATGGCGGGGCGGAGATCTGGGCGGAGACGATTCGCGAGATCCGTCGGCAGTCGCCGGGCACGCAGGTCGAGGTGTTGATTCCGGATTTTCTTGGGGATTGGGATGCGCTTCAGATTGTGCTGGATGAGCGGCCGGAGATTTTGAACCACAACATGGAGTCGGTGAAGCGGCTGTACAAGGTCGTTCGGCCACAGGCGATTTACGAGCGGTCGATCGAGTTGCTACGGCGGGCCAAGGCCCAGGGCCTGACGGTCAAGACCGGGATCATGGTCGGCATCGGCGAGCGCGAAGAAGAGATCGAAGAATTGATGCGGGATGTGACGGAGGGGACACGCGTCGTGGGCGTCAATGCAGACGCCCCCGCGACGAATCGCGATGCGTTTACGGTGCCTGACCCGTACCGCATGGTGCCGACGGAGTTGGCGGTTCATGCCAGCGGATCGCTGCACGACAATGTCGGTCTGGATAAGCCGGGCATGGATCACAAGCTGCGGCGGGGTGGGGAGCTGGTGGATCATGCGAACCCGCATTGGCGGCATCACGAGCCTGCTAAGCCGCAAGCGGCTAACGAGCGCATCGGCGAGGTGTCTTATCCCAACGCGACGTATCCGGGCGTGCATGAGTCGTGCGATATTTTGACGATCGGGCAGTACCTTCAGCCGACGCGGAACCACCTGCCGATCTCGCACTGGGTCACGCCTGCCCAGTTTGTGCAGTACAAACACTTGGCCGAGAAGATCGGTTTCCGCCACTGCGAGTCTGGCCCGCTGGTTCGTTCGTCGTATCACGCGGACGATCAGGTGTTGAAGATGAAAGAGTCGGGCGTTCGCTCCTGATTCATTTGTTTTACAAGTATTTCCTTAAACACTTGCTGATCTATTTGAGCTATTGCGGTTACATGCCTTGTTTGGCATGATGCATGGGTGCGTACTCAATCTCCGGTAACAATCCAGCGAAAGGTTTGGTCATGGTCAAGATTCTTCTTGTTTCGGTACTGTCTGCTTGCTTGTCGATTTGCTTGGTGGCGTCGGCGGTTGCCGGGCCTGACGAGAGCACGTTTGGCGATTTGGCTAAGCCTTTGAGTGAAAAGGTGAGTGTCGAGTTGATTGGCACGCCATTGTCGCGGACCTTGGATACGCTCAGCCGGGACGTTGGGTTGAACTTAGTGATTCACCCGAGCTTTGAGCCGACGCTGTCGGGTAATTTGATCAACCTGACGATTAAGGATTTACCCGCGAGCAAGGCCCTCAACCTGATCGGCGTCGCGACGCAGACGGACTGGTATATCCAGGAGGGCATTGTCATGTTCGCGCCCAAACGCTATGTGGACGCGATGCGGCTGGAGACGGGGGTGTACGACATCCGTGCATTGATCGAATCGGTGCCGAACTTCACGGGGCCGGACCTGAGTGTGGACGGCACGCTCTCGAACACCAGCAGCGGCGGCAGCGATGCGCGGCAGTCGGGCTCCTATGGCTCGGGTGGCGGTGGTAGTGGCGGCTTGTTCGGCGATAGCGGCAGCGACCTTGATGAAGACCTGGCTTCTCGGCAGGAACTCGTGGACCAAGTCCACCAACTGATCCATTCCACAACGGGTGAGCCTGACCAGTGGCTCGACGAAGAGTTCACGATCAACGAGTTCAATGGCAACCTGATCGTCAAGACCACGCCCGAAGTTCACAAAGAGATCGAGCAGCTCTTGGATGTGCTCTCCGCGACGGCGGGCAAGATGCTGATGATGGAGGGGCAGTTCTACGCGGTGCCACGCAGCATGATGGATGAGATGGACGGCCAACTGATTCTTGACGCAGCGGCCTACACGGCATTTGCTGAGAAGCTCAAACGCGGCGCGAAGGCCAACGCACGTCGTATCGCGGCGGCACGGACGGTCTGCTTCAACAGTCAACGTGTCTATATCTATGCCGCGAAGGATGGCACGCTGCTCAGCGACATTGAGCCAGTGCCCGATGCGGCGGGTGTGGACCCGACCTTGAGCACGGCCCACAACGGCGCGGTGCTGGATATCAAGCCGACGATCACGCTTGACGGCAAGTCTGTTTCGGTCTCGATCCGCAGCGAGGTCGCGCTCAACGGCAAGATCGCCAAGACCAAGCACATCCCCGTCGGCTACGCCCAGAGCAAGGACAGCGACATCAGCACCACCGGGTCATTTAAGGGCAAGGTCGAGGGCTCCGGCTCTGATGAAGGTTTGGACAAGGATGTCTCGGGTAGTGCGAGCCAATCGGGCACCCTTCAAGGACCGACCAAGACGGGTTTGACCGGCACCGCCGAGTTGGACCTGCCCGAGCAGGAGATCGTGACCTATCGCAGCAATGTCCGCGTGCCCAATGGCGGAGCGGTGGTGCTGTCGGGCGTGACCGATCAGTTCGATGCGTTCGATGCGGACGGCATGGAGGTGATTTTCGTGCTGCGGGCCAAAATTGCGCAGTAGCCGGGCGGAGGCGGCTGGATTGCCAGTCGATTCGTGTTCGGATACACTATGTGGCTCGATACGCCGCCCGGCTGTCGGCTCGTTGTGAGCCGCAGACCCAGGCCCCCGCAGCGTTTGTCCGTGTCCTATTAACAGACTCGGTTTACGTCGTCGGCGGGGGATACCGGGCAGTACACCAACGACCGGCCTAGCCGGCATGGAGACGACCGATGTCAGACCCCACCCCCGTCCTTTACGAAGCCCTCTTCCTGATGAGCCAGTCCGCTTTGGCTAGCGATAGCGAAGGCACGATCGCTCAGGTCCAAGAAATGCTTAACCGTGCCGAGGCAGAAACCCTCGACCTGCGGCAGTGGGACGAGCGTAAGCTCGCCTACCCGATCGAAGGCCAGAAGCGTGGCACGTTCCTGATCGCTTACTTCAAGGCCCGCCCGACCCAGATCGCCAACATCGAGCGCGACTGCAACTTGTCCGAACAGGTGCTGCGTGTGATGTTCGTCCGTGCCGATCACATGGGCGAGATCGAGCTGAATCTCGCGCTGGAAGGCAAGAGCTTCGCTGAAGAAGAGAACAAGAAGGAAGAAGCCGAGCGTGAAGCCGCTGCTGCCGAGAAGCAGGAAGCCGCTGCCGCGTCTGCAGAGTAAGCCTGATTGCATATGCCTCGCCTATTGCAGCGATCTCCTATGGGGCCGCATAACACCTAGCCACTAAGTCAAACATGCCGAGCTTCAATAAAGTCATCCTGATGGGCAACTTCACGCGCGACCCCGAGCTGCGCTTCCTGCCGAACAATACAGCGGTTTGCGACATGGGCCTCGCGGTGAACGACCGTTTCCAGAACAAGGCAACGGGTCAATGGGAAGACCGCCCGAACTTTGTGGACTGCACCGCCTTTGGCCGGACGGCTGAGAACATCAGCAAGTTCTTTGCCAAGGGTCGGCCGATTTTTATCGAAGGCAAGCTCCGCTTTGAGCAGTGGGAAGACCGCACCTCCGGCCAAAAGCGCAGCAAGCTGAAGGTCGTTGTTGATACATGGCAGTTTGTCGATTCCAAGGACAGCGCCGGTGCCGGTAGCAATGAAGGCGGCAGCGGACATTCCAGCAGCGGCTACGGAAACCGTCAACAGAACGACGAGCCAAGCGGTAGCTGGGACGATAGCGGCGGCGGCGGTGGACACGAAGCCGTCGATGAAGAAGATATCCCGTTCTAAGTAAATAACAAACCAAACGCTGGTGTACGCCGGTGCATGTTGCACCGGGCCGACGCCTAACTTTTTTCAAAGGACAGCCTTATGAAACAGATCGAACTCCTCCTCTTAGAAACCATCGATAACCTCGGCATCGTCGGCGATGTCGTCAAGGTCAAGCCCGGTTTCGCCCGCAACTACCTCTTGCCCCACGGCATGGCCGAGGCACCGACCGAAGAGAAGATCAAAGAACTCTCCGCCCGCCGCGCCGAAGTAGAGGCCGAACTCAAGAAGATCCGCTCCGAACAGGAAGCGCTCCTCGAGAAACTCTCTGGTGTTGAGTTGACGCTTGAGCGCAGTGCAAACGAGTCAGGCCTGCTCTTTGGTGGTGTGTCGCAACATGATATTTCCGAAGCGCTCAAGGCCCAGGGCTTCGACGTTGAAGACCGCCACGTCCGTATCGGCGAGAAGATCAACCGCCTGGACACCTACGACATCCCGATCCAGTTGGCCAAGGAACTCAAGTGCGAGATTAAGCTCTGGGTTGTCAGCGACAAGCCGCTGGAAGAACTCGAAGCAGAGGCCGCTGAGGCTGAGGCTGCCGAGAAGGCCGAAATCGAAAAAGAAGCTGCTGAAGTCGACGACGATTAAGTCCGCGTTTCAATCATTGAATTATTGAGTAGCCCCCATCGCAAGATGGGGGTTATTTTTGCACTGGGCGATGAAGGTGCCAATCATCGGTGGCAGTCCAGACAGCACTCGGAACGCTTCGCGCGACTCGATCGTGAAGCCATGCTCGATCAAAAGCGGCGCATAGTCATAAATCCGATGCATCGCGCAGATGTGTAGGAGCCATCCTGCAACATTGAGCGGGCGGTAGTACAGCCATCGGGC
>JARFRI010000419.1 GCA_029287335.1 Phycisphaera sp.
GCTTTGGCCAAAACAAACTGCTGGACTGGTCCGATGCGATGCAAGAGCCTGGGCTCACGCCGATACACCTTGTTGTCGCCAGCGATCACGCCGCGCTCATCGCAACGCAAGAAGCGGTTCCAAACGGCTTTGAACTGATCCTCTTTGAGAGCGAAGGCGGCCGGCTCGCGATGCGCTACAACATCGGACCATTTGACGAGCCTGTCGCCCCAACCGCCGTTCAGCACTTCGGTAAAGGCATAGCCCTGGCGCTAGGCGGACAGACCATGGTCATCCCTCCCGCCAACCCGGGTCATTAATCGAGGCCTATAGAATTTATGTTAGTGCCAACTCTGAACGCGATGCGTACAAATGACATCGATCAGTTGCGGGCTTTACAAGATAGTTAAGCCGCAAGGTCTTTCTGCTCGTTGGCCGATGCGCCTTGATGGCGGGCAACCATCGCGTCGTACTCGGTGAAGTCCATTGCGATGAATGGTTCGGTGAGAGACGGGTCAAACTGTGTGCCCGAGCATTTTGCGATCTCATCGAGTACTTTCTCGCGCGGCATGGCCTGGCGGTAGGATCGCGTTGAACTCATTGCATCGAAGGTGTCAGCGACCGCGAGGATCCGGCCGTACAGCGGGATCGCTTCGCCGGCCAGTCGAGTGGGGTAGCCTCGGCCGTCCCATCGTTCGTGGTGGTAGAGCACGCCGTCGAGGACGTCATCGATCTTGGGGATGCCCTTGAGGATGTTGTAGCCGATGCGCGGGTGCTTCTTGATCTGATCGAACTCGTCGTCGGTGAGTCGGCCGGCTTTGCAGAGGACGGCTTCGGGTACGCCGATCTTGCCTACGTCGTGGACCAGCCCACTGATACGGATACGCTCGACTTCGTCGGCGTCCAGGCCGATGGCCTCGGCGAGCTGTGTGCCAAGCCAGGCGACGCGTTCGGAGTGACCATGGGTGTACCGGTCTTTGGCATCCAGTGCCGTGGAGACCGCCTCTAGGGATCCAATAAACATATTCTTTTGCTCGATAAAACGTGCTGCGTTTTCGTGAAGTGCGCCCAGGAAGCCCGCGATCGCGTCGAGGAGTTGCGTGTCCCCGCTGGTCGCTTCACTGTCTGAGCCGGTCTTGCCACCCGCGAGCACCACGCCGATGACTTGGTCATCGTGGAGGATCGGCTCAAGGATGACCTCGCACTGCATCAGGTCAGCGAGTTCGTGCTGACCCATTTGCAGCAACTTGTCCCAGTGTTTGTCACGCTGCTGGGCGATCAATTTTTGAGTGGCTTTGCGGAAAGTTGCTTCGTTGCATGCCATCTCGCCGCTAGTCAGACAGGCGTCGCTGAGCCCGGAGATGTCGGTGTCATCCTCAATGAATCGTACCGCCGACCAGCCGAAGCTCTGGGTCAGCCGAATCTGTTCGCAGATGCCCTGTGCCAACCCGACGGGTTCCGCGATCGACCGCATCGATCGGCCGATGCCATAGAGCAGGGTGATGTTTTCGTAGGACTTGCCCAACTGTTCGGCGAGGTCTTCAACCGCGAACAGGTTTTGGTCCGAGTTGCGTAAGTCACCAAGGCTCCACGCCAATGCTTTGATCGCGGGGGCGAGTTGTTCGATGGTCTGCGCGGTGCCATCGTCGTTTGGGATCGGCACGACCACAAAGCCAAGGTCCGGACCAAGCGAATCGGCGATCCACGCGGCGGGCAGGCCGTCGGTCAATGCCATCGGTCCATTGGCTTGTATCAGTGTGTCGATCTTGGATTGGATCGCTTGAAACATCTTGTCTGCCTGTTCAGCGATACGCTGGCGAACGTGGCTGTCGTCGGCTTCATGGAGCGTGATCGCATCGCCGTCGTAGGACCACACCGCGAGCGACAACTCTGCACAGCGGTCCACAAATGTTTGTGTCGCCTGGTCGATCAGCGGTTTGTGGAGGCTGCCTTGCATGTCAGAAATACGGGTTGAGCGTCAGGCCGCTTGATTGGTTTCAAGCATGCCCTTGACGCGGTTGATCAGGTCGGTCGGGCCAAAGGGCTTATCGATGATCATTTGGATTGAGGTGGTGGATAGGTCGTCTTCTGAGAGCTTGTGCCCACGCGCGGTGAGCAGGATGACGGGGATCGATGCGGTCTCGGGGGCCGCTGCCAGGGCTTGGCTCATCTCAAAGCCCGATAGAACCGGCATCTGAAAGTCGGTGACAATCAAATCGGGCCGATGCTCGCGGGCTAGATTCAGGCAGTCCTGCCCATTGGACGCGACGAGCACGGTAAAGCCAGCCATCTTCAGCTTGGTGCCGACCAAGTGGCGGATGTGCGGTTCATCGTCCGCGATCAACACGGTCAATGGTTCAGGAATTGGATTGAGGTTTCCCATCCACTGCAGTATCGGCGGTAAAAGGGCCTGGATTTAGCCTCAGTCAAGTCCTTCAGCGGCCGCATTACCTAGTCGATACAAACAGTGCAAGCCATTGCACACTGCGGAGGCCGATAGGCGATAAGACCGTGAAATCCAGGATCCCTACAAGACGGCTAGGCTCTCAAGGCCAAGCGATGACGTGGCCGTACCTGGCAGCGACCGTGGCGGTTTGTCTATTGACATACACCGCAGGCCTGTGGTGGGTGGCCCAATCAACAGCGAAGCAGCAGCGCGAACAGGCGATCGTGCGCGTCGAGATGTTGGCCGAGAGCTTGTCGTCAAGCATCGAGCCACTGCTTGCCAATGGCGAGTTGTCTGCGGTGCGGCGCTTAATTAGTGAGGCCGGTTATCAACAGCAGCTTGATCGTTGCCTGGTTTTACTGAGCGATGGCCAAACACTGGTTGATGCGAACCTTGATAAGCCCCAGCTCATGGTATTGCCCGCGAATTGGGGTGCTGAGCAGTCGAATACCTCTGACACACTGGTTCTACAAGACATGGTGCAAGTTGATCGCGTGGTACCGGTCGGCGGCAAGGGCGAGGTGTTGTTGACGTTATCGAGCACACTGCATCCTTCGGCGATGATGATCAAGCCGATGCTGCCCGGTGCCGTGTTGATCGGGATCTTAGGATTAGCGTTTGGCGCCTTGGTGCTGCGGAAGCTGCAAGGCCGGCTCGCGGTCCTCACCCTGATCCGCGGTGCGTTACGTGATGCGGGACAAGGCATGCCCGACCTCTCGGCGTTGACGGTCAATCCGTCTTGGGGTGCCGAGGCTGCCGGATGGAATCGGCTCATCACATTGACACAGTCCAAGCAGCATGAAGAAATCGAACAAACACTCGATGCGCTGAACACACGCAGCGGCGGGGGGAACCTTGAAGAAGCCTGCGAAGGGCTGGGCCACGGTCTACTGCTCACCGATGCCAATGGGAAGGTGATCTATCACAACGGTACCGCGTCGGCATCACTCGGCTTAGTGCATGACGAAACAGTGGGTAAGCCATTGTCGCCACTGCTACCAAACGAAGAACTGGCCGCACTCTTCGAGCAGATGATCTCGGGTACCGGCCCGGGTCGGGCACGCCATGAGATCCAGGTCGGTGACGAGAACGAACAGAGCACGCTGCGGATCACCATGCGACGCATGATGGCTAGTGGTGGGGTGATGGTCACGATTGAAGACGTTACACAACAGCGTACCGCCGAGGCATCGCGCCATGACTTCGTCAGCCAAGCCACGCACGAGTTGCGTACACCACTGACCAATATCCGCATGTACGTCGAGACCGCGCAAACCGACGGCGAAGAAGACAAAGAACTACGTGGTGAGTGCCTCAATGTCATCAGCCGCGAGTCGCAGCGCTTAGAGCGCCTCGTCACCGAGATGCTCTCGGTCTCCGAGATCGAGGCCGGGTCGATGACGATCCGTAAGGACGATGTCCGCCTGGACCAGCTCTTTAAGTCGCTGCAGCAGGACTACAACGCCAACGCGTCGAAGAAGAACATCGACCTGCGCTTTGACCTGCCGCCGAAGCTGCCCGCGGTTCAGGGCGACCGCGACAAACTCTCGATCGTTGTCCAGAACCTCTTGGGCAACGCCATCAAGTACACCCCCGAGGGCGGCAACGTCAGCGTCAGCGTCGACTTGTCCGCGACGGAATTGATCATCGAGTTCCGTGACTCGGGTATCGGCATCAGTGAGGAAGACCAGAAACACGTCTTTGAAAAGTTCTACCGCGCCAACGATCCACGCCTGGGCGATATCACCGGCTCGGGGCTCGGGCTGGCACTTGCGCACGAGATCGTTCGTCTTCACGGCGGCGAGATGAGCGTCGAGTCGGTGCTTAACGAGGGCAGCCTGTTCCGCGTGACGCTGCCAATCAACGCGGAGGGCATGTGAGATGGCGGGTGTCACCGAACAACGCCACGGCGCGGTCGCGGTTCTTAAACCCGACGGCCCGTGTATCCAGGAGCAGGCTCAGTCGCTGAACGAAGCCGCCTTGCCGAAAGTGCGCCCGTTGATGGGGCGGATGGTCATCGACCTCTCCGCCTCTGCGTATGTTGATTCGCTCGGCCTTGAAACACTTTTGGATTTGGCCGACGCGATGCAGGCCTGTGGGCAGACCCTGCGCTTAGCGGGTGTTTCCGCGACGGTTCGCGAAGTGCTGGACCTCACCGGGCTGACCAACCGCTTTGAGTTTCACGCCGATACGAACCTTGCTGTGAGGAGTTTCCTGTGAAGCTGCGTGCGCCACAGAAAAAGCTCGGCGAACTACTCATCGAGGCCGGCCTGATCACGGAAGAGCAGCTCCTCCAAGCGCTGTCTCTGCAGAAGCGCTCGGGCAAGATGCTTGGGTCTGTATTTATCAGCGAGGGTATGGTGACCGGGTCGGTACTCGTGGGCATACTCGCGGAACAACTTGGACTACGCGGGGTGGTGCTTCGGCATGGCCTGATCGATACCTCGCTCTTGCAAGAGATCGGGCAGGAAGAAGCGACGCGCCTCCAGTCTGTCCCGATGTTCCGCGTGCGTGACACACTGACCGTCGCGATGGCCGAGCCACAGTCGCTGCCTGCAATCGATCGATTACGCCAGCTCACCGGCTGCAAGATCAAGCCCGTCCTCGCGCTGCCGCAAAACATCGAACAGTTCATCGATCAGAACGCCGGGCAGGACCTGGACGTCGATGGCTTCCTCGCCTCGCTGCACCACTCGGAGGATGTCGAAGTCATCGCGACAGAAGAGGAAGAACAAGACACGGTCGCCGCCAACCTGGACCGCCTGGTCGAGGGCAGCCCGATCGTCAACCTCGTGAACGTCGCGCTGTTGCAGTCGGTCAAAGATGGCGCGTCGGATATCCATATCGAGCCGGATCGCAAGGGCACACGCATCCGCTACCGGATCGACGGCGTCATGCGCGAGCTCATGAAACCACCAGCGGGTATGCACTCGGCGATCGTGTCGCGCGTGAAGGTTGTGGGCAAAATGGACATCGCCGAGCGACGCCTGCCCCAAGAGGGACGGGTGCGCATCGTCGCCGAAGGCCGCGATGTTGACTTGCGTGTGTCGTCGATCCCGACGCTGCTTGGTGAGAAGCTCGTCATCCGTCTTCTCGACAAATCGAATTTGAACGTCCGCATGGAGCAGCTTGGCTTCCGCGAAGAACCGCTGAACAAATTCAAGCACATGCTCCGCCAGTCCTACGGCCTTGTGCTCGTCACCGGTCCGACCGGTAGCGGTAAAACGACCACGCTCTATTCCGCGCTCGACCTGCTCCGCAGTCCCGAGACCAACCTTGTCACCGTCGAAGACCCGGTCGAGTATCAGATGGATTTGATCAATCAGATTCACGTGAATGATGCCGTCGGCCTGACGTTTGCTCGGGCCCTGCGCAGTATTTTGCGGCAGGACCCCGACATCATTATGGTCGGCGAGATCCGCGATGAAGAAACCGCACGCGTCGCGGTGCAGGCCGCGCTGACGGGCCACCTCGTGTTGGCAACACTACACACCAACGATGCGCCCGGCGCCGTTTCGCGTTTGTTAGATATGAACATTGAGCCGTATTTGCTTTCCGGTGCCTTGGTAGGTGTCGTCGCTCAGAGGCTTGCCCGCAAGGTCTGCACGGCATGCGCTGCGAAGTACCATCCCGAGCCAAGCCTGCTGGAGGAGGCAGGCTTGCTCGAGAAGGTCGGACGTGCGTTTCGGCATGGCACGGGCTGCCGTGAATGCCACGACACCGGGTTCAAGGGACGGCTGGGTGTTTATGAAGTGATGGAGGTCACGCCAAAGATCCGCCGACTCATCCACCGCGGCGCCGCGTCGCATCAACTGCGCGATGCCGCTCGCAAAGAGGGCGTCCGCACACTGAGCGAAGAGGGTGCCGAGCTGGCGCTGTCTGGCGCGACATCGTTGGAGGAGATCCTGCGTGTGACGCGTAACGAGGGCGACTTCGTCGACGACGAACCAACGACCGACCCGACCCCTGATGCGACAAGCGGTAAGGAGGCGGCGTGAAACTCGCGTACAACGCAGTGAGCACAACCGGCACGCCGGTCAGCGACATCATCGATGCGTCGAGCATGGATGAGGCGATGGACTTGCTGCGCGGCAAGGGCCTGTTTGTTACACAGATCGAGCCCGAATCAGACAGCAAGGCCCGAGCGAAGGCCAAAGCCAAGGGCAGTGGGATTCGCTTGAAAAGCAGGACGAAACGTCTGAAAGACGTCGCCATGTTTTCGCGCCAACTCAACGTCCTGGTCGCGACGGGCACGCCCTTGGCCGATGGCCTCGCGGCGCTGGAGCGTCAGGTCAGAGACGCCGACTTCAAGGCACAACTGGCGATCATCCGAGATCACGTTGAGCAGGGCCTGACACTCTACGAAGCCTTGGGTAAGGCCCCGAAGTATTTCGACGAGGTCTATCGCAATATTATCAAGGCCGGCGAAGAGTCCGGTTCGTTGCCTGTCATGCTTGATCGCCTTGCCTTGCTGACGCGAAAGCAGGTACAGATCCGATCGCAGATCAGTGGCGCGATGATTTATCCCTGCCTGCTGATCTTCATCAGTATCGCGGTGCTGGCGATCATGCTCACCGTCGTAATGCCACGGTTCACCGGCATGTTTGAGTCGCTGGATGTCCCGCTGCCAGCAACCACAGTCGCGCTGATGGCGATGTCAGACGGACTGCGGACCTACTGGTGGGCCGTGTTACTGGGTGCCGTTGGCGGGGTCGTCGCGCTGAAGTTCTACCTCGCTACACCGGGCGGCAAGCGATACATGGATGGGGTGATGCTGACTGTGCCCGTACTCAAGGAAGTGACACGTTCCTACGCGACCGCACGTATCGCAAGGCTGATGGGTGTGCTGATCGAGTGCAACGTTCCGCTGCTGGACACGATCCAGTTGGTGCGTTGCGCGACGGGCAACTCCAAGTATGAAACAATGATGATCCGTGCCGAGCAGATCGTCGTCTCAGGCGAGCCGGTTAGCGGTGCCTTTGCGGACGAGCGCATGATCGAGCCGGCGTTTTATGAAGCAGTGCGCAACGGCGAGCAGTCCGGCCGATTGAGCATGCTCATGATCACGGTTGCGGACTTTATGGATGAAGAAAACGACACCCGGCTCAAAGCGCTGACCAGCTTGTTTGAACCGCTAATCCTTGTGTTCCTGGGCCTGATGGTCGGCGGGATCGCGATCAGCATGTTCATGCCGATGTTCGACCTCACATCAATGGCGGGGGGTGGCTGATGCGCGGGATCAAACCATCAACAAGCGTGATCGGCCTGGATATCGGTCGAGTATCGGTCAAGGCCGTCCAGGTCAGCCTGAGCGACAAAGGACCGCGCCTCGAGGGCTGTGTCTCCATGCAGCGCACCTCGGCAGGGCACGGACTGGAACTTGGCGAAGCCCAGCAACTGCTCCGCATCATGGAGCGGCGGGGCATGACCGCGTCGCGGGTGGTGTTGGTCGCGCCGACCGACGCGTTGGTTGGCGGCAGTTTGAGTGTGCCGCCGGCAGACAGTGGCGTTTCGCGTGAGAAGATTGTCGAGATGGAACTGAGCCGGACACACAAGCTCACGCCGGGGTCATTTGAGATGGCCTGGTGGGACCTGCCGACACCGGCCAGTGGGTCACGGATCGGGCAAGTTCACGCGGTGGGTCTGCCCCATGCCGCGGTTGAAGCGACATTGGAGATTGTTGCAGAACTGGGCCTCGACGTGATACGTACCGTGCCGGGTTCGCTAGCGCTGCTTGCTGCGGCACAGCGGCACCCGATTGATCCGCGATGTATTGCGGCGGCGGTCGATCTCGGCTCGACGCGTGGGCATCTTGCCCTGATGGTTGCTGGCCGTGTGGTTCACGAGCGGGCGCTGCCGGACTTTAACATGAAGCAACTTTGCCAGAGAGCCAGCGAACGACTTGGCAATGAGCCACGGCTTGTGGCACATGCCTTTTCGCGCTTCGGCCTCACTACACAAAGCGAGGGTATGGTCGCGTGCGAAACCTCCGCGATGATCGGTGAAGCGCTCCAGCCCCTGGCCGAGGAGATCGGGATGTCCTTCGCTTACGTCAGCCACCTCTACCCGCAGGCCGAACTGGGGCAACTGCTCTTGACTGGCGGCGGCGCGAATATTGCGGGACTAAGTGAAGCATTTTCAGGCAGTTTGGAACTCGAAACGCACGCCGTCACACCCAAGACGCTGCTGCAAGGCCCGGCCTTTGGGCAAGAATGTGAAGACCCCGCGCTAACGATGGCGATGGGTGCTGCGTTGTGTGGGGAGGTGGCCGCATGACTGGTCCTGATCTGACCCCCATGCCGTTTATCAAGCGGATGCGAAAGCACGCCGTGATTCGCCGTTGGATCGCGCCGGTTGCGATCTGTGTCATCGCTGCCGTGGTCCCGATCTTTCTGGAGCTTTCCAAACCCGCAGATACATCCGGTCAGATCGCTCAGGATCGCGTGACTCAGGCACAGTCGCGTATCGAATCCAGCAAGGCTCAGCTCGCGGCACAATCGGCGTTGTACACTCAGCAAGAGCGCGAGCTCAAGGCCGAGCAGCACCTCACGTCCAGGCCCGACTGGAGCGCCGTCCTGGTGCTGGTCGCGCGACAGTTCGATGAAAACCTGATGATGGCCGGGCTGCAACTCGACGACATCAAGAACAGCCGGGTGCGCACGGCGCTCGGACCCTTGGCAGCGGACGTGCCGGACGACTCGGTTTGGCTGATCGTTAATGGTTTTGCAGCAGCCAACAGCGATGTACCCGGGTTGATTATGCGGCTTGAAGCGCTGGGCTTATTTGAGCGTGTCGTCATGACCGGGTCAAAGCGTGAACTATTTTCCGGTAGTTCAAGGACCACTTTCACCCTGGCCTGCCGGGTGCAATAACGGAGCGGATCAATGAAGCCACAAGGCCTACAAAGTGATGGCGTGATGCCGATCCATCTTGGCGCTGCGGTCGTCTGCATCCTACTGCTGATGATGGGTTGGGTCTTTGGCTACGCTCCATTAATGTCGCAGAACCAACAGGCCACAACGCTCGTCGAGCAAGCGGACCAAGCCGAGATCGATGCCGCACGAGTGAAGCAAGAGCTCGACCGACTGACCGAAAAACTTACCACGATACAGAATCAGCTTGATGAGCAGCCGGTCGATTTGCAGTCCGCCTCGCAGATCAATCCGCTGCTGTCGCAATTGGCCAAGTGGTCTGAGTTGGATGGCCTGTCGATCACACGGACCAACGCGGGTCGGCCCGAGGCGCTGGCCTACTACGACTATGTCCCACTGCAGATTGAGGGCGAGGGGGGCTTTGCGGCGCTGCTTGGTTTTTTCAATCGGATTAACAGCGACCGAGGCGATCTCGGTTTGGTGTCGTTTCAGCTTACACGCATGCCCGACGGTAAAGGCGTCAGCTTTGAGCTTGAATTGGCTTGGTACGTGCTAGACGGCGAAGCGCAAGAACCGGTCGAGGCGACCGCAACGGTGCCCACGCAGTAATGAATCTGTCTCTTATACACATCTCCGAGCCCACGAGACGAACA
>JARFRI010000054.1 GCA_029287335.1 Phycisphaera sp.
GACCCATGCTTCGATCAGGGCAGCGCCGCTGCGTCTCACTCCAGGTGCATTCACATGAACACACGACTGATGCTGGCATTTGCTGCGGTGTTCGGTCTTGCGTTGCTTGCATCTCCGGCAAACGCCCAGGACAAACCCAACGTCCTGATCATCATCTCCGACGATGCGGGCTACGCGGACTTCGGCTTCCAGGGCAGTAAGAAAATACCTACGCCAAACTTCGATGTGCTTGCGGCGCGAGGCGTGGCGTTCTCCAATGCATATGCCGGCTCGGTCTGTAGTCCGTCCCGCGCGATGCTCGCCACGGGTATGTACACCGCGCGGATTGGCTACTCGAACAACATCTCCAGCAGTGGGTTCGTCACCAAGCCGATCACCGAGACGCCGATTGTGCAGGGCCTGCCCACCAGCGCCATCACCATATGGGAACGCATGCAGTCGCTTGGCTACTCCACCGCGTGCATCGGCAAATGGCACCTCGGGGCGCACCCCAACGGCAGCCGCAACGGCAACACCATCCAAGGCAACGTCCCACAGAACCAGGGCATCGAACACTTCCTCGGCATCATCGCCGGCTCACGCTCCTTCTGGGTTGGCGAAGCAAGAGGCACGCAATCGCTGCGCCTGATCGCATCCAACGGCAAGGGCAAGGTCAGCCAAGACAAGGTGGTCGAAGCCGACTACGACGGGCAGTACGTCACCGACACCTTCGGCGACATGACCGTCGACTATATCCGGAAGCACGCGGGCGGCGACAAGCCCTTTTTCCTGTACAGCTCGTTTACCGCGCCGCACAACCCGATGCATGCGACCAAAGAAGACATCGCGGCGATCGCCAAGCTCGGCCACGGCTTCAAGAAGAACCGCGAGATCCAGGCCGCGATGCAACTCGCCTTGGACCGCAACATCGGCAAGATCCTCGACTCGCTGGACGATCCGAACGGGGATGGCGACACCGCCGACTCGATCCGCGATAGCACGCTCATCCTGTTCATCAACGACAACGGCGGCGACAGCCACGACGACAACCCCAACTACTCAAGCAACTACCCGCTGCGGCACGGCAAAGGCTCGCAGTGGGAAGGCGGCATCCGTGTACCGATGCTCGTTGCGGGTTGGGGGCTTGACCCGGCGTATCAAGACGAAGATATCGACTTCTTTGAGCACCCGGTGCACATCATCGACCTGCTGCCGACCTGTTTCAAAGCGGGTGGCGGGTCCTTTACCGAAGACGATGTGATCGACGGTGTTGACCTGCTGCCTTACCTCAATGACACAAGCAAGGGTGAGCCGCACGAGTCGCTGTTCCTGCGTCGGTACTCCGGTCTGCAGCACGCGGTGCGGAAGGGCGACCACAAGCTGATCTATCGGCCGGGCGACGGGTTCCTGCTATTCGATGTCGTCAATGACAAGGGCGAGAAGAACAATCTGGCCAAGGAGAAGCCGGAGCTGGTTGAGGAACTCAAGCGCATCATGACGGACTACGACGTCCTGATGGACAAGCCGCGCTACGACAACATGGCGCTGAAGGTCAACGGCTTCTATGACTTCCGCTTCCGCGAGGGTGTGGACAAGTCTGCAACCTGGTCGGAAGAGAACATCTGGATCGACTCGGATAAGCCCGTGCAGACGACACTGACGCCTTATGACTCGTGCCCGAATACCGCGCTGGTCTTCCGCAACCGTGATATCAGTGATTATGAGTCGATCAATGATCTGCGTCGCGTGGGTGGCCAGCCGTTTATCGCCAATCGGCTTGTCTTTATCCATCGCGACACGCCGTTGAAAGGTAAAGGCACCGCGACGATCGCAGGGCAACCCGTGCTGCTTGCCAAGGACCTCAAGGGCAAGGCCCCGAAGCTCGCGCTACACACCAAGAAGCCCGACGCGCAGACGTACACGTTTGATGTCAAGCTCGATCTGCACATCTATGACAACTTGCAGGTGCTGGGCGATGGCAATCAGAACTTTGTCATCAGTGGTGAGCTTGTCGAAGTACGCGAGGGCCGATCGCTGACGAAGACCGGTACCAGCACGCTGACGATCAAAGGCAACAACGGCTTGACCGGGCCGATGAACATCAAAGCAGGCAAGGTGGTCACGGGCAGAGGCGAGGCGTTGGGCCGAGGCGACATCCGGCTTGGGCAAGACGGCACGCTCGCGGCGACAGGGTCCTTTGACCTTGATCCATCGCAGGCGGTGTCCATCCAACTCGGCACGCACCGCAAAGAAAGCCCATCCATCGATATTCAAGGCAAGGCGTCGCTAGCGGGTTCCTTGAGCATTGATGTGAGCCAGATCACGCCCGAACTCGGGCAGCGTTACGTGCTGATCCGTGCGGCGCATATTGATCATCGTTTCGACGCGATCAATGGGCTACGGATCGATGAGCAATATGTATTGGCGGTCGAGCAGACCGCGACGGAATTGGCCGTGGTGGTTCGCCAAGCGTCGGATCAGGATTCTGATCCGCAGCGTTTGTCTGCCCGTTGAGTACGACAACGTTTATGTTTTCTTCAAAGGTATATCTATGAAACGTCGCAACGCATTTACCCTGATTGAATTGCTGGTCGTCATCTCCATCATCGCGTTGTTGATCGCGATCCTGCTGCCCGCGCTCAGCTCGGCACGAAAGTCCGCCCGCAGCATGCAGTCCAACACGCAAATCCGCGGCATCCAGCAGGGCATGTTCGTTTATGCCCAATCGAACAAGACCTGGTACCCGGGCATGGACAAGTACGAATACATCGCGGCCGACGCACTTACCGACGCTTCCAAGATCGACGGCTATAACGCCAACGGCGGATCGACGACCGGCGGGCAGGCCGGCGGTGATGTCGCGGCGCGATATGTCATCTGTATTCGCGACGGACTGTTTACCCCCGAATATCTGATTAGCCCGCTTGAAGTTAACACCAACATCGAGCCATGGGAAGACGGCGTGGTCTATCGAACAGAATCATTTATCAGCTCGTACGGATTACCCCGCATCCGAAATAACAACCAGATGTCTGTCGGTCGCGCAAAGGAATGGTCGGACAACGCAAACTCAAGTGCAATCGTGGTCACAGACCGCTTGTACCGCAACACGGGCGCGACCCCAGCGGTGAACCGCAATGATTCCACGACCCACTACAGCTTGCTATCCACCAAGCAGGCCGGCAAATGGACCGGCGGCATCTCTTTCAACGACAACCACGTCGAGACCGTGCAGAACTCCGAGCTCAAGCAATCCCTTTCCTATGGCAATGTCAAGACCGTCGGCCCGGACAATATCTTTGCCGCAACGGTACCAACCGGCTCGAACCCGCCCGCCACCGGGGCGACCTGGTACAACGCCCAGCAGGTCATCCGCAAGCACGATACTGGTTTGTTGGCGAACGAGTAGTCGTTATTGTTGTTGAGCGGTCGAGATTGCCGGGTGTTGCTTCCGTCTTACTCCCTGTCGGTGAAGACGCGGTGGATGGCCTGCATGGCGTCCTGTTCCTGGCCGAGCCTTAACTCATACATCTGATCTGCGATTACCCGCGACATGGCGGTCATCTCAAGATAGGGCTGGTCGGTGATGTCGACGAGCCCGATCTGATAGTTCTCGTTGGGTCGGCCGACGGTGGATTGATCGGAGTACGCGAACCAGTGCGTGCCGACAATGTTGGGGTGCAGTACGCCCGCGGTGACATACGCGCCGAAGCTGCGTGCGCGTTGGGCCTGGCCATGCACCGGCGAGAGCGACATGCCAATGACACCGCGGTCCAACGTGCCGAAGTGGAACTCCGCGATCATGACCGGCAGGTCCGCATCCTTGGGTAGCTGTGCGGTGCCCGCGAGCGGGGCGTAGTGATTGATGCTGAACACGTCGACGTGCTGTGCGATCTTGTCCGCGACGATCGGCGGGCAGGTATGAACACGCGAGCCGAGGTACAGGTGGTTGGGCAGGTGCTTATCCAGGGCTTCTTTGCACAGGCGGTAGTAGCGGTCGGCAACGAGGCCGAAGAGTTCGAGCCGGTCGGCCTGCCACTGCTTGCCCTT
>JARFRI010000004.1 GCA_029287335.1 Phycisphaera sp.
TTGGGTGAATCGTTGGTGTCGCTGGTGAGGACGCGGTAGCTGACGAAGGCGGCGAGCAGTAATGCGGCGGCGACGGCGTATGGCAAGGCGAACTCACCGATACGGGCGAGGACGGCGGGTGCTCCTCTGAACGACCCGGCCGCTGAAGCGGCCTCCGCCTGCATCACGCGTTGCACAAACGCGTCTTCGGTTTGCTTCAGGTCGGGCTCGCGCTGGGCGAGTTGATCGACCCACTGCTGCTCGAACGCGTCGAGCGGGGCGAGGCTTTCTTCGGGAGTGGGATCGTGTGTGAAGTCGTGTTGTGGGTCGGTTTGCTTCATGGCATGAGCCTCTCGGCTTGGGGTTCTAACAGTTCTCGCATCCGCTTTCGGCCGCGGTGCAGGTGGCTCTTCACCGTGCCGATGGGCATGTCCAGGGTGTCGGCGATTTGTTCCAGCGGCAGACCCTGCTGGTAGTGCATGGCGATGGCGACGCGCTGCGGTTCGCTGAGTTTGGTCATGGCTTGTTGGACCATGTCACGGTTGAGCGTTTGTTGTTCCTGCCGTTCAAGCTGGCTGCTTGGGCTGGTGTTGGTGTCGGTTTGGAGTTGGTCGGGTTCGATGCCGGCGGCGGGGCGTCTGCGTTTTTGTTTTTGGCCATGGTTGATCGAGAGTCGGCGGGCGATGGTCAGCAGCCAGCCACGCATCGGGTACTTCGGGTCGAATCGGCCCGCGTGCTTGAGGGCTCGTAGGAACGTTTCTTGAGCCAAGTCGTCGATGGCCGAGCGGTCGTAGCACACCGCCCGCAAGAAGCCGCGGACCGGGGCCTGGTGCCGGCGGACCAGTTCCTCAGCGGCCTGCACATCCCCCGATGCGATGCGTGACGCGAGCTGGCCGTCGTCGCAGGCGTGGGTCGGCAGGTCGCTGCTGGCGTGAAGGGCCGTCACAGCAGGGTCTACCGGGTTGTGATCGGTGGGTTGCATGGGGCTGTCGATTTCGAGCAGATTAGTCGCCGAGCTGTGGCGTGGGCTTGGGCGGTTTGTCGGCGGTGCGGCGGGCCTTGAAAAACGCCTGCAACACGGCCAGGCACTCGTCCGCGAGGAGGCCGCCATGCCAATCGACGCGGTGGTTGAACTGCTCGGTGTCGAGGAGGTGGTGCAGCGATTCGACACAGCCCATGTTTGGGTCGGTGATGCCGAAGACGACAGCTTCGAGCCGGCTGTTGACCAGGGCCCCGGCACACATCGGGCAGGGCTCTAGCGTCACGGCCAGTCGGCAGCCATCCAGCCGCCAGGTGCCGATCTTCTTGGCCGCCTCACGCAGCGCGATGAGTTCGGCATGAGCCGTCGGGTCGGCCCAGTGCTCACGCATGTTGTGGGCGGCAGCGAGGACTTCATCGCCGCGATAGACGACGGCACCGACGGGGACCTCCCCGGCCGCTGAAGCGGCCTCGGCCTGTTCAAGGGCTAGTCGCATCATCGCGGTGTCGTGGTCAGTGAGGTCCATACGAGCAGTCTAAGCCGACGACCACTAGGATGCCCGCATGAAAGTCGTCATCGCGCCGGACAGCTTTAAGGATGCCTTGCGGGCTGGCGAGGTCGCCCAGCGGATTGCGGATGGGTTGAAGGCGGTGATGTCTGAGATCGAGATCGATCACTGTCCAGTTGCGGATGGGGGCGAGGGTTTCATTGATGCCATCGTAAGTAGCCATGGCAATGTCCAATTGCGCGAAGCGGAGACGTACGATCCATTGGGCGGCTCGATTACAGCTCGGTGGGTGATGCTTGATCCTGACAGCGACGCTATCGCGGTGATTGAATTGGCCGCCGCTTCGGGATTAGAGCTCATCAAAAAACATCAGCGTGATCCAACGAAAACATCCACTGCGGGGACAGGCTGGTTAATCGCTCAAGTACTGGATGCCGGTGCAAAGCAGCTCTTGATCGGGGTCGGCGGCAGCGCAACAAATGATGGTGCCATAGGCATCGCTCAATGTCTCGGCATTGATTTTTACGACTCAGAAGATCACTGCTATTCAACGATGGGGCTGTGTGGCAACGACTTGGCCCATATAGCCAGGATCAAGCACAGCCACTTTAAGCCGTTGGCTTCGATAAAAGTACGTGTCGCATGTGACGTCACCAATCCATTAGCGGGCCCGAATGGCGCGGCCTATGTCTACGCCCCGCAGAAAGGCGCGACGCCGGAGCAGGTCGAAGAGCTTGATTCGGGTTTGCGGCACATGGCCAAGCTCTGGCGTGATCAACTCGGCGTCGATGTCGAAGACCTACCCGGGGCCGGGGCGGCGGGGGGTGTCGGCGGCGGGCTGGTGGCGATGTTGGGTGCGGAGTTGGTGCCGGGCGCGGAATTGGTCCTCGACACGATCGGGTTTGATGAACGGATCAAAGACGCGGACCTCGTGATCACCGGCGAGGGTCGGCTCGACAGCCAATCACTTAACGGCAAGGCCGCGATGGCGGTGGCCAAGCGTTGCCAGCGGGCCGGGGTGCCTTGTGTGGCGTTGGTCAGTTCGGTTGGCGAAGGAGCGGAGCGATCGCTGGAGCATGGCCTGTCTGCGTATCACGTGATCGGCGAGGGCCTGCCTGCCGAGGAATCGATCCGGCGGACGGGTGAGCTGCTTGAAGCGGCTGCGATGAAAGTTGCGCAAGAACGGTTACTCAACTAGGCCGCAACCGCTATCCTTAAACT
>JARFRI010000019.1 GCA_029287335.1 Phycisphaera sp.
GGTCATGACCGGCGATGATGCCGCCTTGACGGACCTTGGGGAACCATGCCGAGAGGTCGGCGATCAGGCCGGCCTCGCTGTGGTCGGCGTCGAGATAGACGAAGTCCAGTGAGCCGTCCTCGAAACGCTCGCTCGCGCTGACGGAGTCTTGTCGAATCAGCTCGAAGCGGTCCTTGAAGATGGACAGCCGATCGACGACGCGTTGTGCCAATCGGTCGAAGACCGGCTGGGGCAGGTTCATCGGGTCGTCGTAGTCATCGCGGTGCTGGTAGCAATCGACGCCGAAGAGCTTGTCGACGCCGCGCTGTTCGAGGATCGCTCGGGCGTGCCCGCCGAAGGCAACGCCGACTTCGACACCGTTGCGCAGGCCGAGCTTGCACAGCCGTTCGGGGAAGGCGGCGTAGCCCGACTGCCAAGACCCTTCGTACTTATGGATCAGCGTGTCGATGGTTTGGTCTTCTTGAGTCATACAGACACCTGGGTTTACGCGGCGCGGGAGACGAGGCGGGCGAGTCGTTGTCGGATACTTTGAATGTTCAGGGCGATGCCGAGCATGCTTCGCCCGCGTTTCTCGCCGTCCAGTTGAAGCGGGTGCTCAGCCAGGTTTGTGAACCACTGCTCTTGGTTTTTGCTTTGCAGCAAGTAAAACTGCGACGCGGTGGACAACCGGCTGAAGTAGGGGCGGAGCAGCGACAAGGCCAGGCGGTCGGTCTTGCCTGCCTTGTGCTCGCGTTGCCAGTAGCTGTTGTGGCCGATGCGGTGGTCGTAGTAGCCTTGCGGACAGACGCTTAGTTTGCTGCCCGTTGCGACGACACGCAGGCCAAAGCCCCACGAGTCCAACGCCGCGACATCCTCGGGGTAGCCGCCGGCGCGGTACCAGGCCTCGCGGGTAAAGAGCAGATTCCCTGCGGCGCCGGGCGGGTCTTGCATCGCGCAGTACTGTGCCAGGCTCGCTTGCGAATCAGGGTATTCGTGGACCCAGGCGGTTTGCCCGGGCTCGTCGCCATCTCGGAACAAGCGGATCTGTGAGAAGCAGGCGGCGTCGGCGTTGGTCTTGATCAGGTGATCGCGCAGTGCGGCAACGCTGTCGGTCGGCAAGATGTTGTCTGCATCGAGCATCATGACGAGGTGGTGGGTTGCATCGGTGGCCGCGCGGTTGCGCGCGACCGCTGCGCCGTAGTTCTGCGTGTGGTAGATCGTGCGGATGTCGGGGTAGGCCTCGGCCAGTTCGTCGATGATGATGCCCGTTGAATCGGTGGAGCCATCATCGACGATGATGAGTTCGTCGCCCGGCATGAAGTTGTCATCCATGATCGATGCGGCGGCTTGCCAGAGGGTGTCTTCCGCGTTGTAGGCGGGGATGATGAAGCTCACTGAAGCCCGCTTCTTCTCGACCCACCAGACGAACTGCCCCGCGTGGTGGACGGTCCAGCCCAGGCGCTGGAAGAAGCCGTCGACGGCCTGCTGGACATCCGGCATGTCGGGGTTGTCGTAGTCGTGTCCCGCGATGATGCCGCCTTCGCGGACCTTGTCGAACCACATGCTCAGGTCTTTGCCCACCGCATCAAAGTGTTGGTCGCCATCGATGTAGACAAAGTCGAGCGAGCCGTCTTCAAATTTGGATACCGCTTGCAACGACGGTTTGCGGAGCAATTCAAAGCGTCGGCCGAAGCGAGCCAGGCGGTCCAGCGCGATGTCGTGGACGCGGTCCATGTCGTGCTGGTTCAATGCGTTGGGGGCATCGCCTTGGTCGTCGGCGGTGTAGGGGTCGATGCCGGTGAGCGCGTCGAGGCCGCGGTATTCGAGCAGGGATTCGCAGTGCCCGCCGAAGCCGACACCGATCTCGACGCCCGTGGTCAGGCCGCGTGCTTTGACGAGGCGCAGGAACTCGGTGTAGGCCGGCTTAAGGCTTGCTTCGATGCGCTGTTGGCGTTCGACGAGGTTGACGGTGGGGATGGTGGGCTTGTTCATGCGGCGAAGCTCCCTTTGTTTTTCGTGATGGCACTGTCGTGTTCGGTTTGGCGTGAGCCGTAGCCGGGCAGGTTGATCAGGCCGAGGTTGATCGGGTCGTAGTTGTCCGACCACATCTCCGAGACGGTGAAGTCCATGAGGTCGGTGCCCCAGATGTACTCGCGCATGCCGTCGCGGTAGCCGCCGATGCTGACGGTGTATCGCCCGGGTCGGAGCAGGTAGGCGGGGACTTGCGTCTGCGCTTCGAATCGGCCGGCGGGAAGGTCGGTGGGTAGCGGCGTGTCGTGCTGGGTGAGCAGGCGGACGCCATCGCGGTAGATCGAGAAGGTGGTGCGGAAGTTGGGGATCAGGCGATCGACCGAGCCGGTGATGTGCAGCTTGATGGGTTGCTGGGGGTGGACGATGCGTGGCTTGGTGTTGTCGACGCCGTTGACGGTGAGCTCGTGGAAGCGCATGACACTGGTGAGCGGGCCGCCGAAGACGCCGGCCGGGTCGTCGCGCCAGTTGGAGACCAGTTGCAGGTAGCGGTCGATGGCTTGCTGCGGCTGGCTGATGAGCTCGACCTGTCCGCCATCAAGGAGCATGACCTTGTCGCAGAGTCGCGCGACGGCACCCATGTCGTGGCTGACGAAGAGGACGGTTCGGCCGCCTTGCGCGATCTCGCTCATTCGGCCCAGGCAGCGCTGTTGGAAGCCCGCATCGCCGACCGCGAGCACCTCATCGATCAGCAGGACCTCGGGCTCGAGGTGCGCTGCGACCGCGAAGGCCAGGCGGACGTACATCCCGCTGGAGTAGCGTTTGACGGGGGTGTCGATGAATTTTTCGAGCTCGGCAAAGGCGACGATGTCATCAAACTTGGCGGCGACTTCGCGTCGCTTCATGCCGAGGATCGCGGCGTTGAGGAAGATGTTTTCTCGGCCGGTGAGTTCGGGGTGAAAGCCCGTGCCGACTTCCAGGAGCGAGCCGACTCGGCCGTGCATGACTGCTTCGCCGGAGGTGGGTTCGGTGATGCGTGCGAGGATTTTGAGGAGGGTTGATTTGCCTGCGCCGTTGCGGCCGATGACGCCGAAGACTTTGCCTTGCTCAGCCTCAAAGCTGACATCGTTGAGTGCCCAGAACGCATCGCCCTTGGTGGTTGCCTTGGGTGTTTTCCCGCTGAGTCGATTGAAGGTTGAGCCGGCCATGCTGTAGAGCCGCTCGCCGAGCGTGGGCTGGGCGGCGACGACTTGGCCTAAGCGGTACTGCTTGCTGAGGCTTTCAACTTGGATCGCGGTTTGGGTCATAAGTGATGCTTAAACAATGTCTGCAAAGCGTTTTTCAACACGTTGGAAGTAAACGAGGCCAGCGATGAGTGCGGCCAACCCGATCGAGGTCGAGATCAGCCAGTCGGTATAAAGGATGGGTGTGCCGAGGATCGCACTGCGCAGGCCGGCGATGGTCCCGCCGACGGGGTTGAGAGCGAGTAGCCAGCGGAAGCGCTCGGGCACCATCGTGACGGGGTAGATCACGGGGGTGAGGAAGAACAGCAGCTTGAGCATGAACGGCAGGAGGTGTCTAAAGTCGCGGTAGGCGACGGTGATCGCGGACATCAGGATGCCGACGCCGAACACGCCGATTAGCAGCGACGCGATCAAGAGCGGGACTATCAGGAGTGACCCGGTCATCGGCACGCCGAGGACAGCCATGGCGATCATGAGGACGACCAAGCCGATGGCGTAGTCGATCAGCGGCGCACCGGTCGCGGCCAGTGGCACGATGAGCCGGGGGAAGTAGACCTTGCGGACGATGTTGGCGTTGGCGACGACGCTGCCGCTGGAGGCGGTGACGGCGGCTTCAAAGAGCGTCCACGGCAACACGCCGGCTAAGACGAAGACGAGGTAGGGCGTGGGCGCGACCTGCTCGTTCATGCCCATGAGCATGCCAAAGAAGACAAAGAGGATCGCCGCCATCGCGACGGGTTGGATCACCGCCCAGCCGATGCCCAAGGCGGCCTGTTTGTAGCGGACCTTGATGTCACGGAGTGCCAGGAGGAGGAAGAGGTCGCGATAGCCCCACAGCTCGACCAGGCCAAGCTGACCAAGTCCGCGCGAACGTCGGATGCGCGTGATGGGCATGTCGTGGGGTGTGTTAAGTGCTGACACTGGATCGCTCCGCGCGTACATCTTCCGGCCGGTAACTCGGCTTGTTGGGTATCGACGCTCAGGGGTATCGGTCCACAGACGAACGTGCCAGTGTGCTGATGCGTGGAGTTAGCGGACGTGGGCGGGTGAGAGGCGTCCGATAAGCGAGGGCAGAGATGAATGACGATCGCGGGGGATCGCATATGTTGGCGCGATGATTGATCAGTTGGCAGATCGTCGTTCGCGATGTACTGAAGCCGGGTGCCACTTCGCGGCGACAGCCGCTTATACCGGATGCGTTTTCAGTTTTCGTATTCGGTGCCGTGGTGAATGGGCGGGGGGGGGCGCGCGAAGCCTGGAATGTATCCCGTCGCGGGGTGCGGCGAGCCGTGAACACCGCCCCATCAAATGGGGCAATTGAAAAACTGTTACGTATTATTTGGCTTTAGCGGAGTGGGTGTGGGTTGGGGTATGTTTTTAGGGATCGATATTAGGGGGG
>JARFRI010000032.1 GCA_029287335.1 Phycisphaera sp.
GATTCTGCTACATCCCCGAAGGCTCCGACGCCGGCTGGCGGCAGGACGTCCAGAGCATGGACACGCGCGGCGTCTGGATGCGCGAGCACATGTGGGAGCCACGCTACGAAAAAACAGACCCCGCCCAGCCCGCGTGGATCATGCCGCCGCTCGCCAACGTCGGCCGCGGCCCCTCCGGCATCACGCACTACCCCGGCACCGGCGACGTGTTCCCCAAGAACGGCTCGTTCCTCATGTGCGACTACCCGGCCGGCGTGCGGCACGTCCTGCTCAAACCCAACGGCGCGAGCTTTAAGGTCGTCGAAGACTCCAGCCTGCCCGTCGAAAGCGGCAGCATCTCCGATGTCACCTGGGGCTACGACGGCCGACTCTACCTCGCCGACTGGGGCGGCGGCTGGGGCCCCAACGACAAGCACGGCCACATCAAAGTGATGACTAACGAAGCGTCACACGCAGACCATGCCGAGCTAATCGCGGAGGTGGAATCGCTGTTTGCAAATGGATTCGACAAGCTGAGCGACGGGAAGCTGATTGAGTTACTCGGGCATCAAGATCAGCGGGTGCGGATCGAAGCGCAGTGGGATTTGGCGAGTCGCGATAACAGCGCGAGGTTGATCGCTGATGTAATAGTGGACAAGGAATCCACTGAGCTACAAAAACTACATGCCGTCTGGGCAGTTGGGATGCAGGCTAGACGGAATGTTGGTTCGATCGATGCTGTTTTCCCCGCACTAAAAGACGCAAGTCCAAATATCCGCGCCCAAGCTGTAGCTGTCCTTGGTGAGATCGGTCAGAATCGGGTGCGAGAGGCATTTACACCTAAAGTCACACCACTGCTTGATGATGCCAGCCCATTTGTCCAGCATCATGCTTCAATTGCTCTAGGAAAAGTCGGTTTTGATACTGATTACGGCTTACTCTTTGACCTCCTCGCCCGCAATGACAACAACGACGTCGTCATCCGCCACGCCGCGAGCTACGGCTTATCGCTGATCGGTGATGCCGAGGCGATCCACAACGAGATGAAGCGCCGCGGCTCGGCCGCGCGGCTCGGCGGTGTCCTCGCGCTGCGTCATCTTAAAAGTCCGCTGCTCGTGAACTACATCGAAGATGAAGATATCCAGGTTGCCGCCGAGGCGGTGCGTGCGATCTATGACCAAAAGATCGACGAACACCTACCCGCGCTAGCGAAACTGGTCGACACGCTGACGCCTGATCGCATGATCGAACCCATCATGCGCCGCGTCGTTGAAGCGAACGTCCGACTGGCTGATGCAGACAGTGCCGACCGTCTGGCTAAGCTCGCCGGCAAGGCAGACGCCCCCGAGCAGTGGCGGGCCCTGGCACTCAAAGAACTCACCCACTGGTCCGCCCCGCGCGACCGTGAAGATGTCTGGGGCTGGTGGCTGCCACGTAACACGCAGACCATGGCGGACGCCAGCGCGGCGATGAAGACCCACCTGCCCGCGATTAAGCTAACCGCGACGGGCCAGACACTGACGCAAGCCCGCGTGTTCGAGCTGACGCACATTCTTAAGGCCGGTCCTGAGTTGTTAACCGAGTTAGCACGCGACGCGAACGAGCCGGATGAAGTTCGCATGGCCGGGATGCAGATGCTCCGCGATCAGGCGCGACAGCAGGCCGTCACATTGGCCACAGAGTTGCTCGCGTTACCCACCACTTCGACGAGCCTGCGCCAAGCACTACGCCGTCTCATCCTGCCGCTGAATCGCGACGCCGGGGTAATGGCTTATCTTGCTGCACTTGAGACGGGCACCGTGCCCGAGCAGCAGGAAGCGATCCATGAACTCGCCGTGATCCGCGCCGGCGAGGCGATCAATTCGATGACCGCGCTGAGCGAACAACTCAAGCGTGGCACGCTCGCGCCGGAGCTTCGCCTTGATGCCCATCATGTGCTGACTAAGTACAAGAACCTGCCTGTCGAATCGCGCTACAACGCCCAGCAGTACGCCGAGCAAAATACCCGCCCCGGCGAGAGCCCGTTTATCCGCGATGCCTCGCTCGTCGGCGGATCGATCGCGCGCGGCAAGGACATCTTCCTCAACAACAACACCGCCCAGTGCCAGCGGTGCCACGCTGCCGACGGCCGAGATAGCGTCGGCCCGGGCCTCTTCGGCGTCGCCCTGCAACACGACGCCAACTACCTCTTCGATGCGTTGGTCCGCCCCAGCGCCAATATCGCCCGCGGCTTCGCCAACACGACCGTCAAGCTCAAGGACGGACAAACCCTCACCGGCCGAGTCCTTGCCGACCAGTCCAACGCGAAACAAATCGTCCTGACCAACGCCGACGGCGTCACCACCGAGGTCCCGCGCGATCAGATCACTGGCCAACCGATCGTCAGTGACCAATCGCTGATGCCCGCGATGACCGACAAGCTCACGCCGATGGAACTGCGTGATGTCATCGCCTACCTCGGCTCGCTGAACAGCAACCCCAGCTCGGCCTATCGCATCGCCAACGTCAGCGGCTCCAATGCGACAGGCCCACAAATCGTCAAGGTCGCGGGGGCGATGCAGCACATCATCTGGCTGCCCGCGATCCTGCTGGGCATCGCAGGCGCACTACTCGTGTTGCTCTTACTCACGATGCTGGGCGCAAAAACGCAAAAGGCATAGGCCCCACGCGATTCACAATCATGTCTGTTGGGTGGCCGGGGTGGAGGCTCGGCGACCCCCCGGAACAAATCTCCTAAACCGCATCAACACTCGTTTGTTCCACGGGCTCGTGGACTCGACCCCAGCTACCAGAGGTGGGCCAAATGAGCAACGCATACGCGTTCTTCAAGGCGCAGCCGCTTTTCTTGCGATAGCATGAAGGCGTATATCTCCCACCCACCACGGCGTCAGTATTACCATGCTCATCCGATCACGATCTGTGCTTACG
>JARFRI010000034.1 GCA_029287335.1 Phycisphaera sp.
CCGACCAGGACGCCCAGCAACATCGCAAACGCGAAGCCATGGATGCCGTCGCCGCCGAGCACGTACAACGTACCCACCGCCATCAACGTCGTGCCCGACGTCAGCACCGTTCGACTGATCGTCTGGTTAATCGAGTCGTTAATAATCTCAGGCGTCGCTCGGCTCAGCCGACCGCGGTTCTCACGAATCCGGTCGAACACAACGATCGTGTCGTTGAGCGAGTAACCAATGATCGTCAGGAACGCCGCGATCATCGCGAGGTTGATCTTAAACGGGTCGAGCATCAGGAACTGCACGATCGGCGAATCGGCCCCGAGCTTGTTGTAAGCCAGGCCCGCCAGCGCGATCACACCCAGTGCGACACAGACGTCGTGGACCAGTGCCGCGATCGCAGCGATGCCGTAGCGTGCGCTGCCGAAGCGAATCCAGATGTAGATGACCACCGCCAGCAGCGAGAGGAAGATCGCGACGATCGCCTGCTGCTGCATCGTGCCGGAGACCTGGCTGTTAAAGACGGTCACGTTCGAGAAGCTCGAGTCGCGCTGCAGCGCATCTTTGACAAGCTTCCACTCGGTATCCGCCAGGCCGTTGGTCTCGCCGAAGAACTCTTCACCCTCGGGCGTTGAGTAGTCGGTCTGCCCGCTGTCGTGCGACGCGACGATGACGCTCTTATACAAAGCATTTCCCGCATCATCGAAGCCATCGGCTCGCTGGACGCCGACGACCGTGAACGCACGCGAGCTGAGCTCGTCGTACGGGGGTTGGCGGCGCATGCGCTCGACACGGTCGGTGATCTGCTGGGTGCTCAGGGCCGGCGTCATGTCTTGGACATACATCGTGACGCCGCCGACAAAGTCAGGCAGGTTCACGTCCGCCGCGTCACCGGGCAGGTCTTCAAACGCCTCGCTTAGCAAGCTGGACTTCATGGGCTGGACGATGCCCTTGGCATCTTCCGCCGTGAGGTCCTGGCCCTTGAACTCAACGGTGCGCACCGTTTGCAACACATCATCAAACGCGATCTTCAAAAGGTCGGCGACCACCTGACTGTCCGTGATCAAGGTCGCGACGTTGAAGCCGCTGGAGATCTCGGGGTCTTCGGTCTGCCCGGTCGAGATGACCTGCACCTCTTTGAGCAGCGAGAAGTCGGCCATGGGGTCGGGCTTCTCGATTCGGCCGGTGCCCTTGAGCTGTTCGTACTCCGCCATCGCCTTTTCGTGACGATCGTAAGACGCCTGCACCGCGACCATCACCTCCTGGGCCTTCGTGCTGTCGGGCGTATAGGCCTGGCCCGTCTCGATCGCTTCCTGCGACGCGATGGCCATCGGCGCGATCTCTTCGGTGATGCGCTCGCGTGCTTCGCCGATCTTCAGCGTGAGCAACACCGGGTCGCCGAACTGATTCTCTTTGTCGCCATCGGGCTTGAGGTCGAACCCAACCGCGGTACCCGAGCGGAACTCGATATCGAGCATGTCCACGCCGCGCCCGAGGATCGCCTCACCCAAGCCAAAGATCAACAGCAGCGCACTGATCGGCACCAAGTACTTTGCCTTGGCGATCCAGTTCACGTTGGGGTGCATGAGCTTGTGCATCGCCGGGAACATCGTCGGCAGCATGCCCAGCGTCTTGGGCTTGCGGTAGCGGATGTAAAGATCGATGAAGACCTTGGTGCAGAAGAGTGCTGTAAACAGCGTCGCGAGGATACCGATACCAAGCACGACAGCGAAGCCCTTGACATCGCTCGTCGCGGTGTAGCCCAGGATCAGACACGTGATCAACGTCGTGATGTTGGCGTCCAAAATGGTGGACAGCGCCTTGCCGTAGCCCTGCCTCGCGGCGATCTCGATACTGACCTTGCGGTCCATGAGTTCTTCACGGATGCGCTCGAAGATGAGCACGTTCGCATCGACCGCCATACCGATGGTCAGCACCAGGCCGGCGATACCGGGCAGGGTAAAGGTCGCCTGGGTCATCGCCAGGACGCCGAGGATCAGGATCATGTTGGCGGCCAGCGCGAAGTTCGCAACCAAGCCAGCAAAGAAGTAGTAGATGGCCATGAAGATGGCGACGAGGATCAGCGAGGTGATCGCCGCCTCAAAACCTCGCCGCACGTTGTCTTCACCCAGCGACGCACCGATGGTCTGCTGGCTGACCGGGCTCTCCGAGAGCTGGCCTTCCAACGAGCCGGCCCGCATGGTGTCGCGGAGATAATTGATCTCGGCCTGGCTGAAGTCGCCGGAGATCTGCACGCCCGACGCGAGACGAGCGCGGATGCTCGGCGTCGTCAAGACCTTGCCGTCAATCAATACCGCCATCGGCCGATTGATATTCGCGCCGGTCATCTTGCCCATCAGCGCGTTGCCCTTGCCGTCCAGCGAGAAGTTCACGACCGGTCGACCAAGCTCGCCGGGCGCACTGTTGACGCCGGTGACGACCCACTCCTGGTCGCGGGTCATCGCCATGTTGTCATCGTTGTGCAGCAAGATGTACAGCCGGCCCGCGTAGGGGCGGGCGACGACGTTTCGGCCCTGCGGGTTGGCGAAGAAGTTTTGCGTGTTGTTCCGGGCCTGGCTCTGCTCGATCGGGTCAACGCTCAGCGATTGCAAGAGCCACTCCTCGACGCGCTCGCGGTCGGGTGCATCGTCGACGTACTGGTCCAGATCATCGACCTCGAACCAACGGAACGCGGCGTCGGGCCGGGCGCGTGGGCCCTGCTCATCAAGCTGGGCGAGGAAAGGCGACGTAGTCTGGTCCGTGGGGTCTGCGGCGACGCGGAACTCCAGCACACCCGAGCCTTGCAGCAGCGCGATCAGGTCTTCCGGGCCGTCCAGCGGGCCCTTCACTTCTTCGTAGGCAAGCAGCGTGTCGTACGCCTTTTGAATCTCGTCGGCACGGTTGGGGTACTTCGCTAACAGCTTTTCGAGCTGCTCTTGACGCGGGGTCTTCTTGCCCGCAGCGATGTCTTTTTCGCTAAGCGTCTGTGGCGTGATCGCACGCAGGAACTCGAACTCCGCGAGCTTGAAGCTGTTGGCCGCGAGCACCTCGGTCTCCAGTTGCCTAAACCGGTCGGCCGCATCGAAGTAGAACTCCTCAGCCGCAACGAACTTGTCATAGACACCCTGATTCGCTTCGCGCTCGTCACGGGGGATCGCCTGCCAAGCGGCGGCGGCGTTGTCGTAACGCTCTTTCGCCTCGTTACGGTTGACCAGTCGCTCTTTGAGCTGCTTGAGGTCTTTGAGCAGGCCTTCGCTGCCCTTGGCCAGTTGCTCCATCGCCGCGGTGCCGTCGGCCTTGAGCGCGCCTTCGAGCTTGCCCTGCGTGAGGTTGCCGCTTTCCAACTTTTTCAGCGCCAGTTCGAAGGCGTCGCTTGCCTCGCGCACCTTGGCCGGGGCCGAGGCCATCTGCACCTCGATCCGGTTGCCCGCGACCTCTTTCCAGATCAGGTTGCGGATGCCGCCGGGGTCGACGCGGTCGGAGAGGATCGTGATCGTGTCTTCGATGACGTCGGATTTGTTTTTGCTGCTGTCGGGGATGACAACGTCGTAGACCAGTCGCGTGCCGCCGGCCAAGTCGATGCCGGGCTTAAGCCGATCGCTCGGGCCGTAGACACCGGGGACCCAGAGCAGCGCGACCGCGCCGAACATGATGCCAGCGATGAGGCAGACGCGCCACCAGTGGATGTTCATCGCGTAGAGCACGGCCGTGCCGAGGAAGAGCGCAGCGATAATGAGAAGGAACGTGATAGCCATAATTGGATTTCTTTGGGGAAGGTGAGGTTTGGGGGTTGGGTCGCCGCGGTTAGCGGGTCGTATTCACAAAGCGGTGCGGGGGCTTGTGATCACGGCGATCGGCCGGCGGTCGAAGAAGGGACCGCCAGGGGGAGGTTCTGTAACGAGGCCAGCGGGCGCTGGACCCAGACCGTCGGCTCACAAAACGCGAAATGATCCGCCAGCGCTGCGGGCTGATCATCGTCGTCGTTTTGGTCTGATTTGGTCAGGCTACGTGGTGCAGCCAGGTAG
>JARFRI010000052.1 GCA_029287335.1 Phycisphaera sp.
GGACATCGCGATCCGCGACTGGGTCAAGCTGGCCGTCACCCGCGCCCGGCTGACCGAGACGCCTGCCGTCTTTTGGCTCGATAAAAATCGCGCCCATGATGCACAGCTCATCCAAAAAGTTGAGACCTACCTCAAGGACCACGACACCGCTGACCTAAACATCCAGATCCTCCCGCCCATCGAAGCAACCAAGCACGCACTGGCCCGCTGCAAAGATGGCGAAGACACGATCAGCGTCACCGGCAACGTGCTGCGTGACTACCTCACCGACCTGTTCCCGATCCTTGAGCTGGGCACCAGCGCGAAGATGCTCTCGATCGTGCCGCTGCTCAATGGCGGCGGGCTCTACGAGACCGGGGCCGGCGGCTCGGCGCCTAAGCATGTTCAACAGTTCGTCGCAGAGAATCACCTGAGATGGGACTCGCTGGGCGAGTTCCTCGCGCTGGGCGTCTCGCTTGAAGATGTCGCACGCAAAGCGGACAACCCCAAGGCCAAGGTCCTCGCCGAGACCCTGACCGCCGCGACGACGAAGCTGCTCGACGAAAACAAGAGCCCGCTGCGCAAAGCCGGGGAACTTGATAACCGCGGCAGCCATTACTTCCTCGCGCTGTACTGGGCCCAGGCCCTGCGCGATCAGGAAGAGAACAACGAGCTTGCCGAGGCGTTCAATCGCCTAGCCGCTGAGCTGGAAATGCAGCAGGCGACGATCCTCCAGGAGATCGACGTGACCCAAGGCAAGCCCGCCGACCTCGGCGGCTACTACCTGCCCGATGACGCCAAGGCCGAGGCCGCGATGCGTCCGAGCACGACGTTTAACGAAGCGCTCAACACGCTACAGGTCGTCAGTTGAGTTAGCCGGCCCGCTTGTCGGGCCGAGCGAGCTCGCGCCATCGCCGGGACAAGCCCGGCGGCTAACCATCAATTGATAACACCGCACTGCCCCCAAAAATCAACGTCATGCCCCACACCCTCCCCATCAAATTTGAAAACGTCTCCGCCACTACCAAAGCAAACATCTACTTCGACGGCGGCGTGATCAGCCACACGATCACCTTTGCCGACGGGTCAAAGAAAACCCTCGGCCTGATCTTCCCGGGCACCTACCACTTTGACACCGACGCCCCCGAGCGCATGGAGATCACCGTCGGCACCTGCCGCGTACGACTGAACGACACCGACACTTGGGCCGACTATGCCGAGGGCGATACCTTCGATATCCCCGGCAAGAGCGGTTTCGACATCGACGTCCTGCAGGGCGAGACGCAGTACATCTGTTCGTTTCTCTGACAAAGGTGATTCGCTTCTTACGCTGGGGATGCCTTGGCTCTGGGCAGGGTTTCGGCTAGACGCTGCGACTTAGGCAGCATGAGCAAGGCCAACAGCGTGCTTCGTTTGGCGACCCAGTTCATCCCAACCGGGATCCCGACACACAGCAGGAAGAAGGTCAGACTCGCCAAGAAGCGGGGCAAGTGGTCCCAATCCTTAATCTCAAAGAGCGCCAAAAACTGCGTTTCGATAAAGACATGGAAGATCAGGATGACTAGACTCGCCCCACCTGCCGCCAGCAATATTCGCTTCAGCCAGACAGTCTTTTCGATCAACTTAGACAGTCCAACGACCACGTAGATGCCCAAGACCGAGCCAATCAATGCGAGTACATGGCTCCCGACACTCCGCATGACAAGGTCGATACTGACCTCGAAAAACAGCAAGATCGTTAACAAACCCACGATTGCCGTGACCAGTTTGTAAAAATGAACCTCGAATGTCTTGACCTGTTCCCTGAGCAGTGAACCTGCCAGGAAGTAGACCGATGAGACCAGCAAGATGTCAATCGAAAATGGCAAGCCCCATACGTGGACATAGGTGCCCGCTAAGCTGGAAATGACGGGGTTAGAGTAAAAGTCAACTACAAAGAGGCCGACAACGAGCATTACAAAAAGTACCAGCCATTTGTATCGAATGCTGAGCTTCCTGTAGGGCGTATACCGATTGACGATATAGCTGAACAGGTGGACGGCGAACAGGTGAGGGAGGAACCACAACGGCGTCCACGGCCGCTCGATGATCGTCCCGTTCGTGTAAAGGAACCTGAACAGTCGGTATCGGTACTCTCCCTCAAACAAAAAAACGACCAGCGTTACCGCAATCGCGATCACAAAATAAGGCTTCAGCAACGCCTCGGCACGCTTCACGATGAATGGCTTGAAGCCTGCCGCATAGGAGAAAAAGATCCCGGACATGAAGAAGAACAGCGGCATCCGAAAGACGGACATCCTGTATGAAATGACTGCTGCTAATTCGCTCAGATAACTGTGATGCAGCGCAACCAGTATGATCGATATCCCCTTGGCGATATCGATATGGTCAAACCGTTTACGCGGCAGATGTGTTAAATGAGTCTTCATGTGTACGGTTGGCTCGCGGAGGGCATCAAATCTATCGGCCAAGGCCTACCAGACCAACCGAAGCGATACAACCATTGCGTTATCGGCGAGTTCGCAAAAGCAATTCAGTAGAAATCAGGCTTTAGGGCCTTTCCGCCATCGGATGGCTCACACCGCGCCAGCCACGCCTCGAGAGAGAGAAAAAATACCTGCCCTAGTCCAATAACACAGCATTCCGGAGGTTATGCTGAGGCTTGATTGATGGGGCGAAGCGCAGCGAGCCGGGCTGTATCAGCCCGCATGTCGGCGGATGAGGCTCGATCGAACCCACGGCCATGCTCTCGCAAATCCATGGGCTTAGAACACGGCAAGCCGCGGCGCTTCATTTCTTTATTCGACATCAATGCGAAGCGAACCCGGGACGGTGACACGCTTGACCGGGATGGGGAAGAGGTGTTTGTCGGTCAGCAGGTCGATGCCCAGTTCGAGGACGATG
>JARFRI010000058.1 GCA_029287335.1 Phycisphaera sp.
CGACCTGGAACGCGAATTCCTCGAAGCGGCCAAAGTCGACAATGTCGATCGTGCCGTCGACCTGCTTAAGGAATTGGACAAGTACCTCACCGAAGAGGAAGCGGCCCCGTTCCGTGAGACGGCCCGCGGCGTGATCGGCAAGCAGCGCGAGAACCTTGGCGTGCAATTCAAGATCGCGGTCCACGACAAAGAGTGGGTCCGCTCCGTTTCGGTCGGCGAGCAGATCATCCGCGAGTTCCCCAATTCACGGATGGCCGACGAGGTGCGGGGCATGCTCGACCTGCTGCGCGAGCGTGCGGCAGGACAACGAGCCGCACAGCCGCGTGATACCGCTGCGAGTTGATCCGTATGAGCGACACCCGCGTCACCGACTGGACAATCCCCGGCAGCGACGGCCAGCCCATCTACGGCAACACGCATTGGCCGACCGAGCAGGCCAGGGGCGCCTTGATCTGCTGTCATGGATTTAAGGGATATAAGGACTACGGCTTCTTGCCGATGCTGTGCGAACAAGCCGCCTTGCAAGGCTTGGTCGCGATGCGATTCAACTTCTCGCACAGCGGGATGACCAACAATACCGAAACCTTCGAGCGCCCCGACCTTTTTGAAAAGGATCGCTGGGGCAGGCAGATTGAGGACTTGCAATACGTCTTCGAGAATGACAAGCGCATTGCTACATTGCCGCGTGTCGTCTTCGGCCACAGCAGGGGCGGCGTCACCGGCACCCTCTTCGCGGGGCGAATCAAGCCACCCTCACTAGTCGGCATGATCAACGCGGCGGCACCGGACTACGCGTGCAAAATGGATGACTTGGTCAGAGATCAAATCCGAGCCGAGGGACGACTGCTTTCCCCGTCGGGACGCACGGGGCAAAAACTTTACGTCGGCTTAGACTGGCTCGAAGAAATCGAACGCGACCCGGATTTGTTTGACCCCATCCTCGCTGCCACAAAAGTCGATTGCCCGATGCTGATCCTGCACGGCGATCAAGATGAAACCGTCCCGCTGGACTGCGCCCACAACCTTCACCAATCCGCGACGCCCAACAGCGAAAAGGCCATCATCGAAGGCGCCAATCATGTCTTCAACTGCCCAAACCCCATGCCCGTCGACACGCCGACAGATCAATGCACACCACAAACCCGCGAACTGATCCAACGCAGTGTTGACTTCGCGTTGAGCTACTGCAAAAAAGCACGCGATTGACACGGCATCATTGGCCCAGATGCTTACGGCAAACAGATCCGCGCGGTAGCGCACTTGTCATAGACCCGCTTGTTGAGTTCCTCATAACCCTTGTCAGTGGGCTTGTACCAGCGATCATCGTCTACCGAACGATACATGTAGCCTTCCCCAAACATCGCCATCTCGTCGTTGATATCGGGATCGATCTGTTCCAGCCAACCAATAAACATGCCATTGGCCTTGAGGTCTTCCAATGTCATGCCGTCTTTGATTTGACCTTTCGGGCATTCCTCGCAGCCAAACACGCTCGCAAGGAAGACATCGGTCGTTCCTTCAAGCGGGGACTGGGGCAGCGCGGGGTACGTGTGCTCGACGATACGGATCGATTGATCCGCTGTATCGAAGTAAACAAGTTCGACTTCGTTTGAATAGGAACCTGGCCCACCGCCGAACAACTGACACATCACCAGTCCAAGGCAAAAGACAATCAGTACGAGCAAACCGACGATCACCATCGACTGGTTTTCTTCGAGTTTTTGTCGCAGTTCGAGGTCGTCGTACCAGTCACGTAAATCCTGAAGACTCATCATTTGGGCTCCGTTGGTGTGTGAAACACCATGAAGAAAAAGTGGGCACCCTAGCAATTGATCGGGCGAAGCAACAACAAGATAACGAAGATCAACTCAACGCGTCACGCAGCCCATGTCAATGATGATCCCGCCGGGCAACGCGACATCCAGATTCAGGGTATTCCGATCTAAGTAGGTGAAGACAATCGCATTGACATGATGCGACTCGACGAAATCCAAGTCGCCCTTGCCCGGCCCGGCCCAGGCGGCATTGTCAAAACGCTGAGTATGAAAATGGACATGTGCAAGCCCCATGTAGACCGCTTCGAGGCAAGGTGTCGAAGCGATGTAGGCCTGGTCATGCCGACGCATCAGCGGGGTAAAGGGCTTGAGAACAAGTTTGCCCTGCTCGCCCCAGACCAGCGCCCCGCCGAACTCGGTGGTCGTATCTAACCGGTCGGCCTCGGCCTGCTCGAAAGCAACCGCGCGGAAAACCGGATCGTCCATCGCATCAAGCAACTGCTCCAGCACGATCAGGTCCGCAACACCCAATGCCTCGGCGTGATCCGCCAAGCGATCAGGGCGCAGCTTCACCACGATGTCATCATCCGCCCCATCCCCACGAGTGGCGTGCCGACGCCCAACCAAGCGATGTTCGATATGCGTGAGCCAACGCTGACGCATCCAATCAGCACGTTGTGGATCGCGGTGCTCAAGTGCCGGGAGGTGACGCAGCGCGAGCGTTGCCGGGCCGTCATCGAGGTGCGATTGACGCCAACGCGCCCAAGCCTGCCACTGTGGATCGGCATGGGCCACGGACAGCCGCATCATCTGCGCGATGGCCAGGCGATCGCTGGGCAAGACATCGACTGCGGGCGCAACTCGCTTGAGTGCCGAGACAAGCAAGTGTTGGCCTTGTTCCGGCACCTCCGCAATCAGATGACGCAGCCGCTCATGCGATTCAGTGCGGACCAGAACCGACCAAGCTGCGATCTGCGTCGCAGGCTCGTCCTCTTCCATTCCCGCAAATACGATTATTTCTAACAAATGATCGGCAGGCTTACCCGTGATCGATTCGATCGCGGCGCGCTCGGGTCGATCATCATCCGTAACGAGCTTTGACGGCATCGCCCATGACCGCACCAGCCAGGGTAGCGCATCAGCCGAACGGCTCGCCGCGGCCTTCTCTGAGAGCAGCCGAATCATCGGCCAATCATCGATCTGCCTCGTCAACGCCGCGCAGTCGGCCCAGAATCCTCTCGCATCCTTCTCAAGCATGCGCTCGATAGCGGCCTGACGGTCGCCCATCGGCTGACGGGAATACGTCACCCAACGCATTGGGTACGTTTCGTTTGGCTCGGCCGCATTCCGCGATGGCCTGGACCCACTCGGCTCGGCATGACACGCAAGCAAGCCAAAAAAGACGACGCATGAGACTGCGATGGAGCCCGAAAAACGTAAGCCGAACCATGGCATGCGGCGCGTACTGCCGCATCCCACACTCATTTTGCGACGTACTGTGCGGCATCCTCGCATCGGTTTAGCGGGCTCTCGAGTATCGCAAGGACGGCAGGCGTTTCGCCCTTCTGCCACGCGGGGTTATCAAGCGTTCGAAACTGCATCGGCCGAGTGATATATTCGTCGGCTTGGGTGCTGCGGTCTTCCTTTTCAAGCCAAGCGATAAAGAATCCGGCATCCTCTAATTCCTGCAACGTCATGCCGTCCGTCAATGACACGCCACCATCCCCACCACAGTACCAGACCGACGCGATAAAAACGTTCTCCGTTCCCGACATCGGCGAAGCTGGCGGTCCGGCACTTGTATCGTGCTCGACCAGCTTGATCGTCTGCTGATCCAGATCGTAATAAACCACCGTGGCCTGCGTGGCGATTGCTGGTGGGCCTCCGCCGGCGAGTTGCACGACCAGAAGGGTCACACTCGCCAAGATCAGCACCGCCGCACCGATCACCACAGCAGCTTGATTGTCTTCCAGTTTTTCTCGCAGAGAATCCATACCCATGTGGTACTCCTTCAAATGTGCAGCAACGCAAAAACGATAAACGTCGCTGCAAGTCTCATTTTATGAGTGGACGCCTGACAAAACAACGGCTTTACCGAATGCGCATCCGGTACTCGAGTTTCACTGCGGTGGCATCATCGACGAGTTCGCGGAGGTCATCGCCGGTGATGTCGGACAGGTTCGCGCCCTGCTTACCAGAGAGCAGAGAACTCAGCATGCCGGGGATGGGCTGGCGGATGATCGTCACGCCGGGCACGCCGGAAAGCTTGGCTTCTCCTGCGGCATAGGTGATCGCGTCGCCGAGGTAGCCGATCTCATCGACGAGCTTGGCGTCCTTGGCTTCCTGGCCGATGAAGATCGCGCCGGTGGCCGCTTGTTTGAGTTGCTCGGTCGTGATGCTCGCGTCGGCGGCCTGTCGGCCCGTCTCGACGACATTGAAGAACGTCTCGTACGCACCATCAACAAGGTTCTCAAGCACCGCGACCGCTGCCTTGCCATCCTCGGTGAGGTTGCCTTGCTCGTCGTACCACTCGATGAACAGATTGTTGGCATCGTCTTTGTTCGGCGACTTGTTCGCGATGACCATGTTCATCTCGACGCCAAGCTTCTCGACCAAGCCGCCCATCGCTGGGATCTGTGCCAGCACACCGATGCTGCCGGTAATGCCGGTTCGTTCGCAGAAGATGTAGTCCGAGGGCGCCGCGATGTAGTAGCCCCCGCTTGCCGCGACCGAGCCGAAGCTCGCCACGACCGGCACATCAGGATGTGCAGCTCGGAAGCTCTGGATCGCGTGCCAGATCTGGTCGGACGCGGTCACGCCCCCGCCACCCGACTCGACGCGGAGGATCACCGCAGCGGGCGGCTCCTTCTCTAATTTGTAAAAGGCCTGGTGTGCGAACTCTGCAACCGAACTCTCGATCGTTCCTTTGATCTCAACCACGACGACCCGCTTGTCACTGGCAACGGTTTTGCCCTCTTCGTTGTAGGCCACTTCCTGCACGCCGCCGGCCAAGGCATCCGCGATGATACGAATCGGCCCGGACAGATAGATATTCGCTGTCACCGACACGAGCAGCGCGACCGCCAACAGGTACATGATGATCTTCGCTGCACCTTTGCCCGAGCCGGGATGCTGCACATAGACCGCGGGGACGTAGCCCGGCGGCGGTGGCGGCGGGGTCGAGGTGCCGGTGGGGTCGATCGGCGGTCGCGGCGCGCCGGGTTGCGGATTGGTTTGATCGTCTGCCATAGGGGAACTCCTGCGTGGCCGGTGATGAGAGTCTATGCATGCTACGACCAAACGCGGTGCGGTGATCGCTCGGCCGGTGGTTTAGGCCAGTCTGCTGGGGTATGATCGGCACTTATGGCCCACCACCTGCACATCGATCCGTTCAGTGGGATCGCCGGCGACATGTTCCTTGGCGCATGTATCGACCTGGGCGTTGATTTAGACGCCATACGCTCCGCACTGGCAAAACTGCCCGTTGAACGGCCCTACGAGATCACGACGCGGCGTGTTCAGCGCCACGGCATCGGCGCAGTCGACTTGAAGGTGAGATTACTTGACGAACCCCAGTCCGCTGAAGCGGCACCCGCCGACGTGGTCGGGCATCACAAGCACGACCATTCGCACGATCATCATCACGACCACGAGCATGACCATAGCCACTCGCACGAACACACACACGCCCATGATCATGGGCACCACCATCATCACCACACCGGCTATCGCGAGATCATGGCCATGGTCGATGAGCTTGACACGACCCAGCGCGGTCGCGAGCGGGCCAGGCGTGTGGTGACCAAGCTGGCGCAGGCCGAGGCACGGGTCCACGCCAAGTCGCTCGATGACATCCACTTCCACGAAGTCGGCGCGGTCGACTCGATCGTCGACATGCTCGGCTCGGTCGCCGCGCTCGAATTACTCGACGTTGAAACCGTGTCCTGCGGGCCCCTGCCGATCAGCCGGGGCTTTGTGAAATGCGACCACGGCATCATGCCCATCCCCGCACCCGCCACCGCCTATCTTCTACAAGGCATGCCCACCGTCGGCGTGGACCGCACCGGCGAACTGGTCACCCCCACCGGTGCCGCCCTGATCGCGGGCATCTGCGACCACTACGGCCCCGCCCCGCCCATGACCCTCAAAGAAGTCGGCTACGGCGCAGGCGATCGGCAAAACCCCGACGTCCCCAACCTGCTCCGCCTCCTGCTCGGTGAAACCAATAAGACCGGCGACCTCGGACCACTGACCCCGCAACAAAACTAGAGACCGACTTTGGCACGAAGAAAACCACAAAAGAAAAAATCCAACAACGGCGTCTGGGTCGGCACGGGCATCTCCGTCAGCATCCTGCTCCTGATCTGCGTCGCGCTGTACTTCAAGTTCCAGCCCGGGCCACCGGACCGGTCCAGCGGAGCCATCACCGAAGCCAACCTCGCCAAGCAAACGCTCAAGACCGACGGCCTGCCCGACCTGGGCAAAGCGCCTGGCGGCACCGGCAGCTTCGGTGAACTGATGACCACGATCGGCGCGGCCAAGAACGTCATGAACGCCGGCGGATTCCAAGAGGAAAAAAAAGCGAAGTCCGCGGAGATCGTTCAAGCCCTGCACGGTGCCGCGGCCGGCAGCCTGCCGGCGAACGCATTGGACAACAAAATCCCTGCTAAATATTTCGATTCGGCCGAGATGAAGAGTAACTTTGGCGTGCTAGGCAAGGCCGTCCGCATGCAGGTTGATGAGCACCTTGAAAAAGTGGCGTTCGACAAGGCACAAGGCGTCGCGCTGTCCTACTTCAATCTCGGCAAGCAGGTCTATGAAAAAAATATCCGCCTCAAGTCAAGGCAACGCGGGCTCGCCGTGATGAAAAGCGCGCTCAGTACACTTGGCCGCATCAACCGCGCGCGGTACGACGACGGTGAAATCGAGAAAGATGAACTTACCAAGGCAAATGAATCCGTTATGGATTGGAATCGAGCGATCGCGGATCTCGAGCAATCATGGAACAGCAAGCTCAAACCGATTGAATCGGTGAATGCCTCCAAGGGCATGCCCAATATTTCAGACCTGATCAAAGTCGCTAATGAAGACAAGGATCTGACCTTCCGCATCTTTGGCGCGTTGCGTCTGGGTTATGCCTTGTATGAGCGCGGCGACCAAGGCAACCAAGACGCGATCAAAGCAGCGATTGAAGAGCTCAAGGGCGACAGCGAGAAGCTCGTTGCCAAAGCCGCCGCCGAGGGCGAGTCGATCAAGGACGCGGACGAGTACTACGAGCTGCGTAAGTAATCGATGCAGGTGCTCCTGCTAGGACTGTTCGTCGCGATTTACCTGCACGATGCGACGACGACCGTCGAGGTCGTTCGCAGTGACGGATCGGTGCGCCTGACCGAGGCACTACCCGGCGATGTTTGGCCAGGGCTTAGCCTGTGGGAGGTGCTGCTGATCGTGCTGTTGCCCAAGTTATTGGTGGGCTTGTCGTATTGGCTGGCCAGCCGACGGACGCGCAAACGACTGGGCACACAGCGTGGCCAACGCGCACTGAATCGACTTGAAGCGATGACCAGTGCATTGCCGTTCCTGTTGC
>JARFRI010000067.1 GCA_029287335.1 Phycisphaera sp.
ATCCCGACCCAACCGCTCATGACGAGCGCCCCCACCACGTGGTATTGCTTCTTAGGCCGCGGCACAGCGTTCAAGTGTTTCCTTGATCCGCTGGCCCATGATGTCGGGAGTGAACGGCTTTACGACGTAGTTGTTCACGCCTGCCTTGATCGCTTCGACGACGCGGCTCTTCTCCGCCTCGGTCGTGACCATGATGATCGGGGAAGTGCCGCCTTGGGCCCGGTACTTCTTGACGAAGGTCAGGCCATCCATGTTCGGCATGTTCCAGTCGACCAGCAAGAGCTCGGGATTGAACGCCCCGACCTTACCCAGCGCGTCCAAGCCGTCACAGGCTTCTTCAAGGTCTTCATAGCCGAGCTTAGCCAGAATACCCTTCTGGATATTCCGCATCGTCTTCGAATCATCAATCAGTAGAACTTTCATCGTTTTTGCTCCGAATGCTTCGCGACAAGTGGAAGCGGCGTTGTGTGTGGTGTTCCCCAAAAATAAACGTTAATCCGCAGTTGGTGCTGCGGCGGGTAGTAGTAGCGAGACCTCGACGTTGAACTCGCCGATGTCGCAGGTGCAAGGGATCTCGATGGTGGTCATGCTCTTTCGGCCGTAGACGTTATGGCCTGAGCCGACGACGACGGTCGGGGTCGAGATGCCGACTTGTTTGCCGTGGAACTGTGCTTTGGCACCGCCGGAGACCATGTTGACTAGCTCACCGATTGCATCGGCGAAGTCTTCGTGGCCCGATGGCAGTTCCATGCCGGTGAAGAGGGTCACCGCCCGTTCGGCGGTCGCGGTCGGAAAGCTCAAGACGACCGTCCCCTCGACATCGCCGGTCATACCGATGATGCCCGAGACGTCGTAGGTCGGGGTCGCTGAGTTCTTGATGCCCGGCGTGCCCACGGAAACGGGCAACTGAAGCATGGTCTCAAAGACGTTTGAGATCGAACTGACGAATGGTGTGATGTATGCGGGGTCCACGGACTGCCTCCAGTGTTTAGGGCGATAAGCCCCCTGTGTAGATATCGGTTTATGCGGCACGCTTCTCAAGCGCTTGCGGGGATTGTCTGATTAATTGCACGACGTCGAGGATCAGGCTCACTTTGCCGTCCTCACGGATGGTGGCGCCGCTGAATGGGCCGCCCTGGGTGTACGAGTCATCAAGCGGTTTGATAACGATCTCTTGCTGGCCAACTAAGCGATCGACGCAGAGGCCGGCTCGTTGGCCACCGACGGAAACGACCACCGCGAACTTGCCGCCTTCTTCATCGCCCGTCTCGTTGAGACGTTTTCGCATATCGGTCAATGGCAACACGGTGTCGCGTAGCCGCATGACACGTTGGCCCTGGATCGTGGAGACCTCGCCCTCCTCGGGACGGACGATTTCTTCGATCGATTGCAGCGGGATGCTGTAGAGGTGCTTGCCGACACCGACGATCATCGCGGGCATGATCGCGACGGTCAGCGGGATCAGGATCTCGATGGTCGTACCCTTGCCCTTGGTCGAGACGATGTTGATTGTGCCGTTGAGTTTTGAGATGTTCGTTCGGACCACATCCATCCCCACACCACGGCCCGATAGGTCGCTGACCACAGCGGCGGTGGAGAAGCCTGCCTCGAAGATGAAGCGAAACACGTCCGAGTCGTCGAGCTTCTCGAGTTGGTCGGGCGTCGTTAGGCCTTTTTCGATGGCCTTGTTGCCGATGACCTCACGGTCCAGGCCCTTGCCGTCGTCGATGATCGCGACGCGGACGTGGCTGCCCTGGTGGTTCGCTTCGAGCTTGATGGTGCCCTTGGGGTTTTTACCTGCGGCCTTTCGCACTTCGGGGTCTTCGACACCGTGGTCCGCGCTGTTGCGGAGGATGTGGACCAGCGGGTCGGAGAGGTTTTCAAGGACGGTCTTATCGACCTCGGTTTCCTTGCCGACCAGTTGAAGATCGATCTGCTTGCCGGTCTGGCGTGCCAGGTCACGGATGACGCGTGGGTAGCGGTCAAAGAGCTTGGCCAGGGGCTGCATGCGCGTCTTCATCACGCTGACTTGGAGCTCGCCCATGAGCCGATCCAGCTCGCCCGCAGCGGCATTAAACGACTCTAGCTTTTCCTGCTCAAGGTTGAGCTCTTCGAGCATTCTTGTCTGCGCGAGGACACGGTTCTTGTTGAGGACGAGCTGGCCGACAAGATTGAGCAGTGATTCGAGCCGACCGACCTCGACGCGGATCGTCTGTTCGGCAGCGACTTGCTTCGCAGGTGCGACTTTATTCGCGGCGGGTTTGTCCTCGGAATCGTCGTCTTGCGCGGTTTCGGGCGTTGCGCTCGTTTCGGCTGCAGGTGATGCGGTGGTCGCATCGCTTAGCGTCGCTTCTTCGTTTTGAGTAGCGCATGTCTCAGGTGCTGGATCCGCAGGAGCGCTCATCACGCCGTCGAGCAGGAGCACTTGAACCGGGTTGTTCTCGTGGGCACCGGTGATATCGTCGGCTAGTGTCTCATGCTTGCACAGCGTCGCGACGCGCTCAGTGATCGTTTCTAGCTTCCAGTCCAAGGCTCGGCCTTGCTCCAGCCAGATCGATTGCTCGTCAAGCATCCACTTGATCCCGCGGATACGGATGGCCATCTCATCGACCACCTCACGGGGTGCATCGCCAATCGTCGAAGTGATTTGGATGAGCAGCTTGATTGCGCCGTTGAGCGAATCGAGCTCGAAAAACTCGGCGGTCTTCGAGAGGTTGTCCGCGATCTCGGCCAGGCTCGTCGCGGCTTCTTCGCAGGTCGCGTCATTGCCGAACTGGCCGACGACTTCTTCCATCTGGTTGGCGTAATCCTGCATGTCCGCGACCATGAACTCGAGCAGGTCTTGCTTCTGTGGCGGGAGCTGCAATGGGCTCCCGGGCAGGCCTTGATCATCGGCTTCCTGCTTCTCGCCCGTCGTTTCTGCCTGGGTCGCAACCGCTTCCTCGGCCTGTGCATTAGCCGGCTGATTCTTAATGATCGCGTGGAGCTGGTCAACCAGCTCTTGCGGCGCTTCTTGTGCTTCCAGGCCCGAGCTAAGCTCGTCAATCTGTTTACGGACGACATCCGCGGATTGAAGCAGCGCGTCCATCACTTCTGTGTTTACGGAAATCTCGCCTTTTCGCAAACGGTTAAGCGCATCCTCGGCGACGTGCGCGAAGTTAATCACGTTGTCCAGACCCAGGAACGAAGCGGCACCCTTGATCGTGTGAAGCGCTCGGAACGATGCGTTAAGCAGTTCGCCCTGTCCGTCTTCATCAATGGACTCGAGTTTGACCAAGTCCGCGTCGAGCTGTTCGATCAGCTCGGTCGACTCGGTCAGGAAGTCCTGCATTAGGCTGGCGTCAAAATCACTCATATTTGCCTCTCGTGATCCGTTATCGAGCCTTACTTATGCCTTGCGATAGGCGAAGGCGCTGGGTAGGTCGAGCTGAATGAAACCGGTGTTAAGGTTCCGCAGCGTTTCGCTGTGGCCGATGTAAAGCGTGCCATCGTCGGCCAGTTGGTTGTGGAATGTCTTGATGACGTTGGTCTTCATGTCGTCATCAAAGTAGATCATTACGTTTCGACACATGATCAGATCGAAGGTGCCAAAGCGCCGGGCCGCGAAGGTGTCCTTAAGGTTCAGCTTCTCGAAGTGAACCATCGACATGATCTCGGGGTCGAGCTGGTAGTGTCGGTCGTCTTGTTTGAAGTAGCGTGAGACGATGGCCGGGCTGGTGCTGCGCACCGCGTAGTGGTGGTATCGCCCCGAGCGTGCGATGTCGAGTACTTTTTCGGAGATGTCTGTGCCGAGGATCTCAATCCGCCAGTCGGAGAGACGGACGCCCAAGGAGCGGTAAATCTGAATCGCCAAGGTGTAAGGCTCTTCGCCCGATGAGCAGGCCGCAGACCAGATGCGCAGTGTCTTGGTTGCCTTGCGTGCTTCGAGCAGCTCCGGCAGGACGCGCTCTTCGAACGTTTGTAACTGTGGCTCGTTGCGGAAGAAGCTGGTCTCGTTGATCGTGATGCGGTTAAACATCTCCTGAAACTCGTCGGTCTGGTAAGGCCCGGTCGTCAGGTACATGAGATATTGGTCATAGGTCTCGAAGTTCAGTTCTTCGAGCCGACGGGTCAGCCGACTCTCCAGGACGTACTTCTTGGTGTCCTGGAAGTGAATCCCTGATCGTTCGTAAATGACCTTGCGCAGCTTGTTGAACTGCGTTTCACTCATGTTGATCGTTGCGGGCATCGGGTCTCCGAATAGGGCTGGCGTTGAGTCTGGACAGGATCAGGCGGCTTGCGCGGTCGTGTCGTTGCCGGCTGCCGTCGCGGCCAGTTCGAGTTCGCGTTGACTAAAGAGCTTGTCCAGTGACAGCAGGATCAGCAGGCCTTCGTCCAGCTTGCCGACGCCCAGGACGTATTCGCTATCAGCGCCGCTGGCCATGTTGGGCGCGGGCTCGACGATGTCGCTGCCGATGCGCAGCACACGGTTGACCTTATCGACGGTGAAGCCGATGACACGGGCTTCGCTTTCGCCCTGTACTTCGACGACGATGATGCGCTCGTCGCCGGTATTCTCGTGGATGGCCATACCAAAGCGTTTACGCAGATCGACGACAGGGATCACCTTGCCACGCAGGTTAATCACGCCTTCGACAAAGGCCGGGCTTTGGGGCACGCGGGTGATATCCATCATGCGGTTGATTTCTTGCACCGCGAGGATCGGGATCGCGTATTCTTCAGCCCCGACGACAAAACTGACCAGTTGCAGCAGGTCCTTGTCGGCTTGGTTGTTGACGCTTTCGCCTGTGAATTCGTTGAGTTGGTCTGACATGATTAAGCTCCGGTCGGCTGGGGGTATCCATGCAAAAGGGCCAAGATGCGTATCACATCCGGCCCCCGTGCTTTCATCGACGCGGGACTACACCGGCTTTAGGCCTAGGAGAATCGGGCCGCCGGGATTGCGCAAAGATCCATCGAGTTCCATTGACCTGATGCAATGAATCCGCCGCCGACAACGACAGGGCCCACGTCTTATCGGAGGGTGTTGCTGTGATGGTGATTGAGACCCGGTAAATACCGTAAAAAAAAATTACCTGTCTAAGTCTTCAAACAATAGATAGGGCGTCTGCTTCATGCCCAATTGTTCGTAGGTCCGCTGTGCCCGATCGTTATCGCGCTCGACGTACAGCCGGTAACCGCAGACACCCGCCTGTTCCCCCATCACCCGCACCGCCTGATAGAGCAGCTTGAAGATGCCGCGACGCCGATGCCCGGGGTTCACGAACACGCTTTGGATCCACCAGACTTGCGCGTTGCGCCAGTCCGACCACTCGTAGGTGATCAGCAGGCAGCCGACGACTTCGCCTTCGCTGGATTGGGCAACGAGGTATCGCCCATGGCTCGGTTCATCAAAGACACGCTTCACGCCTTTGGTCAGCGTATCGAGGTCCAGCGTCTTGCCCTC